>NZ_JBOICG010000467.1:0-10830 GCF_050739995.1 Pseudomonas sp.
CTCCAGCGACGGCAGCCATGATGTGTACGTGCAGTCCATCAGCAATGGTTCGCCTGTATCCGACGTGCAAGTCGACATCATGGGTCGCAACGGATTGCCGGTCGCCAGCGGCCATACCGACAGTGAAGGCCACGCGCATTTCGCCAAGCTGGATGAACTGCGTCGTGAGAAAACACCGCTGATGTATGTGGCCACTCGCGGCAATGACCAATCGTTCCTGCCGATTGCCCGTCAGTCCCAACAGTTGGATTTGTCGCGCTTCGACGTAGGTGGTTTACAAGAAGACGGTGCGATTGATCGCCTCAGTGCCTATCTGTTCACCGACCGTGGCCTGTATCGTCCTGGCGAGACCGCACACCTGGGCATGATTGTGCGCAGCAGTAACTGGAAAGGCGCGCTGCAGGGCCTGCCGGTGGAGCTGCAAATCACCGACCCCCGTGGCCTGGAAGTGATTCGCCAGCCGCTGAAGCTGTCAGCCAGCGGATTCGAAAGCTTTGATTTCCCCAGCAGCGAAGTCGCCCCCTCCGGTGATTACACCGCGACCTTGCAGTTGATTGGCCAGAAGCAGACTCGCACTGACCTGGGCAGCGTCAACTTCAAGGTCCGCGACTTCGAGCCGGACCGCATGAAAGTCAGCCTGAGCCTGCACGATACGCCGGTGCTGGGCTGGGTCCCACCGGACCAGGTGGTGGCCAAGGTCACCGCCATGCACCTGTTCGGCGCCCCTGCGTCCGGCCGGCGTGTTACCGGCAAAATGTCCCTGAGCCCGACGCTCGCGGCGTTTGACCGTTACCCCGACTACCGCTTCCGCCTCAACAACGGCCTGGAAGAAGCCAGCACCGAAGACCTGGCCGAAACCACCGTCGACGACAACGGCCAGGCTGTACTCGACCTCAACCTTCAACGCTTCGCCAACAGCACCTACCGCCTGCAAGTGATGACCCAGGTGTTCGAGGCCGAAGGTGGGCGTAACGTCGCGGCGCAAAGCGCATTGCTGGTGTCGTCTGCGCCTTATCTGGTTGGTGTGAAAAGTCAGGACTCGCTGTCGTACGTCGCCAAGGACGCCCCGCGTGAAGTGCAATGGCTAGCCGTAGCGCCAGACCTTACCCCGCTGGCAGTGGATGGCCTGAGCACTGAAGTGGTCGAGCACCGCTATGTGTCGGTGCTAGTGAAACAATCCAATGGCACCTACAAGTACGAGTCGCGCATCAAGAACATCAGCCAGCCTGCCTCGCCGTTGACGATGAGCAAGGAAGGCGCCAAGCAGGCCTTGAACACCGGCACGCCGGGGGATTTCACCCTGCAGCTGAAAGACGCCAACGGTAACCTGCTCAACCAGATCGACTACAGCGTGGCCGGGCGTGGCAACACCTCGCGCTCCCTGGAGCGCAATGCCGAACTGCAACTGCGCCTGGATAAGCGCAGCTATGCCACGGGTGATGAAATCGCTATCAGCATTCGTGCGCCGTACACCGGTGCCGGCTTGATCACCATCGAGCGCGACAAGGTCTACACCCAGCAGTGGTTCAAGGCAGACAGCACCAACAGCGTGCAACATATCCGCGTACCAGCAGGGCTTGAGGGCAATGCCTACGTCAACGTGCAGTTTGTGCGAGACATGGGGTCAGCCGAGGTATACATGAGCCCGCTGTCCTACGGTGTGGTGCCGTTCAGCATCAACCTGGATGCACGGCGCATGGCCTTGAAGGTCGAAGGACCAGAGAAGATCGAACCGGGGCAGACGCTGGACATCAAAGTGACTGCCGATCGCCCAGGGCGCGCGGTGGTGTATGCGGTGGACGAAGGCATCCTGCAAGTGGCGCGCTACCAGACGCCGGACCCGCTGGGCTTCTTCTTCCAGAAACGTGCGCTGGAGGTCGGCACCAGTCAGATTCTTGACCTGATCCTGCCGGAATTCAGCCGCCTGCTCAGTGGGGCAGCGCCCGGTGGCGATACCGAAGGCGCCCTGGCCAACCACTTGAACCCCTTCAAGCGCAAACATCAGCCACCCGTGGCGTGGTGGTCCGGGCTGGTGGATTTGCCGGCCGGTGAAACCGTGCTGCATTACCAGGTGCCCGACAGCTTCAACGGCAAATTGCACCTGTTTGCGGTGGCCGTGGATAGCGACAGCGTCGGCGTCAGCGAGGCCAACACTGAAGTGCGCGGCCCGATTGTGATTACGCCGAACGTGCCAGCCTTCGTGGCGCCAGGGGATGTGTTCAATGTCAGCGCCGGGGTGTTCAGCAACCTCGACGCCGCAGCAGATGTGAAGTTTGAAGTGCAGACCAGCGACGGGCTGCTTGTGCAAGGCGACAAGGGCAGTACGTTGTCACTGCAACCGCGCAAGGAGGGCACCGCTGAGTTCAAGATCAAGGTCGGCGAAACCCTCGGCTCGGCAGACCTGCGCTTTGTGGCGGTATTGCCGAACGGCAAACGCATCCAAGTCGCCGAAACCACGTCGATCCGGCCACTGAGCGAGCATCGTGTCGCCCTGAGTCTTGGCCGTTTCGACAGCGCCAGCAAAGAGCTCAAGCCGACCCGTGAGCTGTTCAGCCAATTGCGCGACGTGCAACTGGGCGTGGCAGCCTCGCCGCTGGTGTGGGCCAACGGGCTCAAGCATTACCTGGACGACTACGGCTACGCCTGCACCGAGCAATTGGTGTCCAAGGCCATGCCGGCGTTGATCTGGGGCGGCACTGCACCGGAGGCCGAGCAGGCCTTCAGCGGCGCGGTGCGCATGCTGCGCCAGCGTCAGAACTCGGCCGGCGGTTTCGGTTTGTGGGCCGCTAACCCAGACGTTGCGCCGTATGCCAGCCTGTACGCCACCGACTTTCTGATCGAAGCCAAGGAGCGCGGGCTGCCTGTACCGGAAGATCTGCTGGTACGCTCTAACGCTTACCTGACAGAGCTGGCCAATGGTCCT
Organism: Pseudomonas sp.; assembly: GCF_050739995.1. Lineage (GTDB taxonomy): Bacteria > Pseudomonadota > Gammaproteobacteria > Pseudomonadales > Pseudomonadaceae > Aquipseudomonas. The sequence goes on from NZ_JBOICG010000467.1 coordinate 2,924, forward strand.
AGCGAAGGCCTGTCGGAACTGCGCAACCGGGCCTACGCCAGTTACCTGCTGAGTCGTCAGGGGATTCTGGTGAGCGGCGCCTTGAGCGATATCCGCGAACGCTACGAAAACTACTTCAAGGACAGCTGGCAGAACGACCTGGGCGCCGCCTACCTCGCCGCCAGTTACAAGCTGCTCAAGCAGGATCGCCAGGCCGATACGCTGTTCCGCAAAATCCCATGGCGTTCGCTGGTGGATAAGTGGGACAGCGACGGCCTGTATTACGACCCGCTGGTGCACGATGCCGAGCACCTGCACCTGTTGGCGCGACACTTCCCTGAGTTGCTGAACGATGTGCCGACGGCCTTGCTGGATAAACTCGGCAAACGCCTGAACGAGCAGCGCTACAACTCGTTGTCGGCGGCACTGCTGCTGCGCGCCCTGGACAACTATGGCCAGCGCGCACAAAGCGACATGACCCTCAAGGCCACCGCCTGGCTGGGTGACAAGCAGCAGCAATTGCTGGAAATGGCCGGCCTGCCACCGCGTGCCGCCGTACCGAGCACCACGCAAAAGCTGGTGATGGAAAAAACCGACGGCCCGGCCGCGTTCTACATGCTCAGCGAAGCGGGTTTCGACAAAGGCGCCAAACTCAAGCCGATCAACAATGGCCTGGAAATCATCCACGAGTACCTCGACCTCAAAGGTGAGCCGGTGAGCAAGGTCGCCGTGGGCGATGAGTTCCTGGTGCGCCTGCGTCTGCGCGCCACCGACCGTGACCAGGTGCAGCAAGTGGCCGTGGTCGACCTGCTGCCAGGTGGTGTCGAGCCTGTGTATAACTTGCCGCCGGAGCCGGAAGCCGCCAGCACCGAGGAAAGTGAAGGCGATGATTCCGAGTACGTGGAAACCGCCGACGGTGATGAAGAGGCAGACGCCTGGCAAGCGCCGATCGGCGAGACCGAGCTGAGCAACTGGCAGCCGGAATACGTGGACGTGCGGGATGATCGAGTGGTGTTGTACGGCACTGCCCTGCGTGACGTAGGTACCTTCGTCTATCGTGTGCGCGCCACCAACGCAGGCACCTTCAACACGCCACCGGCCTACGCCGAGGGTATGTACGAAACCACCCTGCAAGGGCGCGGCAAAGTAGGCCAGCTTGAAATTACCAAGCCTTAAACGCCTGACGCCGCTGCTGGCAGCGGCAGTGATCCTGGTGGGGCTGAGGTTGTGGCCCCACGCCTCGCTGGAACAGGCCGTCACATCGTCACGGGTAGTATTGGCCGACGACGGTTCGCTGCTGCGCATGACCTTGGCGGATGATGGGCAATATCGCCTGTGGCTACCGCTGGAGCGCATGTCGCCATCATTGGTCGAAGCCTTGCTGCTCAAGGAAGACCGCAATTTCTACTGGCACCCGGGGATCAACCCCCCGGCGTTGTTGCGCGCAGCCATGGCCACCTACAGCGGCGGGCAGCGCCAGGGCGGTTCGACCTTGAGCATGCAACTGGCGCGGCGCCTGTGGGATCTGAACACGCGCCAAGTGCCGGGTAAATTGCAGCAAATGGCTTTGGCACTGTGGCTGGAGGCGCGCTACAGCAAGCACGACATCCTCGAGGCGTACCTGAACCTGGCGCCCATGGGCGGCAATATCGAAGGTGCCGAGGCGGCCAGCCGCATTTATTTCGGCAAATCGGCGACGCAGTTGTCGTTGTCCGAAGCCTTGGCACTGGCAGTGATCCCGCAACAACCGGGGCGGCGCGCACGTTTCGGGCCGTCACTGCAAAACGCGCGGCTGCGGCTGATGGCCGACTGGCGTGACACTTATCCACAAGACCCACGCAACGACAGTTTGCTGGACTTGCCTCTGGAGGCCCGCAACCGCCAGCAGATCCCGTTTCTGGCACCGCACTTGAGCGAACAACTGCTGGCCTCCCAAACCGGCAACGAGCTGAACAGCACCCTCAACCTACCCTTGCAGCAACTGCTGGAGCGCCTGATCACCGGCTTTGTCGCCGAGCGGCGCAGCACCGGTGTGGAAAATGCCACGGCTATCCTGATCGACAGCCGTGACCAGAGCGTCAAGGCGCTGGTGGGCTCGGCGGATTACTTATCCACAAGTATCCATGGCCAGGTCAACGGCGTGTTGTCCCGCCGTTCGCCGGGATCGACGCTCAAGCCGTTTCTGTATGGGCTGGCGTTGGATCAGGGTGTGATTCATCCCATGAGCATCCTCAAGGACTTGCCGAGTAACTTCGGCTACTTCCAGCCGGAAAATTTCGACGGCAGTTTTGTCGGGCCGCTGACGGCTCGGGATGCGTTGATCCGTAGCCGTAATATCCCGGCGGTCTGGCTAGCCAGTCAGGTCAAATCGCCTTCGCTGTACGGTCTGCTGCAACGTGCCGGTATCAAAGGGCTGCGCGACGAAAGCCATTACGGCCTGGCGCTGGCCCTCGGTGGCGGCGAAATGACGCCCGAAGAGCTGGCACGCCTGTATGTCATGCTGGCGGGTGACGGGCACCTGCGACCGTTGCGCTATCTGCAGGAACAACCCCAATCCACCGGTGCCTCACTGCTGACACCTCAGGCCGCCTTTATGGTGCGTGACATGCTGCGCCATAACCCACGCCCGGATGGCCTACCTGGCCGTCACTGGCGTACCGCGTGGAAAACCGGCACCTCCTGGGGTTTTCACGATGCCTGGAGCGCCGGCCTGGTCGGCCCGTACGTGCTGGTGGTGTGGGTTGGCAATTTCGACGGCCGGCCGAACCCGACGTTTATCGGCGCCAAGACGGCTGCACCGCTGTTCTTCCGCATCGCCGACGCCCTGCCGCTGGCCTTGCCCAACGTGGTGATAAAAGCCGACAAACCGCCCGCCGGGTTGGTGCGCATCGACGTGTGCGCGGCCTCCGGCGAGCTGCCCAACCGCTGGTGCCCGCAAACCCGCAAGACCTGGTACATCCCCGGCGTCTCACCGATTCGCGTGTCCAACCTGCACCGCCCGGTGCTGATCGACACCCGTACCGGCAAAGCCGCGTGCCCGCCGTTCGATCCGCAGTACACCCGCGAAGAAGTCTTCGAGTTCTGGCCCAGCGACGTGCAACGCCTGTACCGCGCCGCCGGCCTGCCCCGGCGCGCCCCGCCCAATGTGATGAAAAACTGCCAACCCAACCGCATCAGCGATTCAAGCGAAGCGCCGCAGATCCGCTCACCGCTGACCCAGGTGAGTTACCAGCTACGCCTGTCCCAACCCCAGGAAAGCATCCCGTTGAATGCCAACGCGGCCAGCGATGCGGTGACGCTGTATTGGTTTGCCAACCAGACGTTGATTGGCCAAGGCTCGCCGCAAACCACGCTGAACTGGCGGCCGGGCAAATCGGGAGAGTATCGGCTGCGGGTCAGTGATGATCAGGGGCGCAGTGCCAGCCGTGGGTTGCGGGTGGAGTTTGTGCCCTGATCAGGCGTCTTCTGGGAAAACTCGATTTCGAAACTGCGAGCCACTCAGTAAAAGCGTCGGTGAAGTTCAGGAAAGATCATCTGTGCAAACCACACAGGGAGCCCTGGAAAGATTGAACGCGATTTGGCTGATGGTGCTTCCACAACCCCCATATCAATCAATTTCTTAAGTTGATCACTCGCTACGCGATCATGCAGGCCAGAGAAAATTTTAAAGTCCGCCCTGGCAATCTCACCCTGGGTAAGCAGGATATGGATTGCCTTGGCCATTTCCTGTTTCACTCCAGATTGTACGAAGCGGCCTTCAAGCCCAATTACTCTTTCGAGTCGCTGGCGTAGGTTTACAAGAGCCATCGCTTGCTCCACGTACTCCATCTGATCAACGCAGACTTGCAGCATAAACTCCACAAACTCGAATAATCCGCTTTGTGTCAGTTGGCCACGACCGTCGAGATCCCCTCGACGAGGCTGATCGGCAGCGCGCAAGCGCCCATAATATTCGTCCTGCTTTCGCGCCAGCCCCCGAGATAGCGACCAAAGTGGAGATGCAAGCCCAAGTCGCATCAACTGTAAATGCGTCATCATGCGCACCACTCGACCATTGCCATCTTCAAATGGATGAATAAACGCAAGTCGATGGTGATAAGCAAGAGTGCTGAGGATTCGTGAGATCAGGTCTGGTTGCCCACCATAGACATGTTGCAGGCGTGTAAGCATGGGAGTGACAGACTCCCACGCAGGCGCAGCATGGTCACCCACCAATACATTACGTTGCGCAGTATCCCGTAGCTGGCCTGGTATGAGTAAGCGTCCCTCACTGAGACGCAGGTCATCTTCATTGCCACCTGCAAACAGGCGGCGATGGATGACTGATATGAATTTCGGGGCGAAGAAAACGCCCCAATGCACCTCAATTGACGTCGACCGGCGCACCGCTCGCTCAAGCAATTCTTGAGCACCAATTTGACTTTGCGCCAGCTCGCGTAACTCTTTGGAGTCGCGTCTCGGCACTCGCGCGGACAAGGTAGCAGGCTCGGTGTACTGGCCTTCGATAAGGTTACTGTAATAACTATTGGTGATTCGCATCAGACCACCGATGCGAGTTGCGGTACTTTCAGGGAGTAAACCGGTAAGTTTTCCAGCGCGAAACGACAACGTTTCTGCCGTACGTAAAATTGACGCAGGGAAACCAGGGGAAGGCCAAACAGGTTCAAGCCAGTGGTTTCCGGATATAAATTGTTGCGTCATTTTTTCACCTTTTTCCGATTTATTTTCGGATAGCACTTTCCTTAAAGGCCAATAGTAACGGGGAGATCAAACAGCTTTATACAATAATTTTCCAACTACTTTTCCGATTTTTTTTCTTATTTTTTCAGACTCTATTTTTCCTGTTTTTCCGCAAGAAGCTCGAGATATCTGGACTCCCCACCACCGGTAGCACCCGACAACCATCCCCACTCAAAGGCGAGCGTGGTACGCCCGGCGTGATCGACCCCAACCGTACCCCGAGACCAGCCGGCCAGCAGCTCACTCTCCGTGGTCAGGCACTGGAAAAGAAGTTCAATGGTGTTGGGGCCTGTTACGCGTCCGACCTGTTGGCCGATAAGGATTCGGCCACCTTGGTAGGTGCTCGAAATCGCATCACCTTCGACGAGGTAATGAAAGACTGTGTCAGAACCGGAAAGGCCGTGGGAGTTACTTGCGACCGCAAACCGGCGATCGTTCAAACGCTCGCTGATCCGGGAAAAAGAAGTTTGCATCGATGCCGTGTCCTTACGTCGAGTTCAAGCAAAGCGCCTGGAAGTCTTGGGCCTCCAGGCGCTGGGCGGGTTACTCCACCGTCACCGACTTCGCCAGGTTGCGTGGCTGGTCAACGTCGGTGCCTTTGAGCACGGCCACGTAGTACGACAGCAGCTGCAGCGGGATGGTGTAGAGGATCGGCGACAGGGTGTCGTGGATGTGCGGCATGTTGATGACGTGGGTACCCTCACCGTTGCTCATACCGGCTTTCTCATCAGCGAACACGATCAACTGGCCGCCACGGGCGCGCACTTCCTGCAGGTTGGATTTGAGCTTCTCCAGCAGTTCGTTGTTCGGCGCGACGGTAACGACGGGCATGTCGTCATCCACCAGGGCCAATGGGCCGTGTTTCAGTTCACCGGCTGGGTAGGCTTCGGCGTGGATATAGGAGATTTCCTTGAGCTTCAGCGAGCCTTCCATCGCCACCGGGTACTGCGCGCCACGGCCGAGGAACAGGGTGTGGTTCTTATCGGCGAACAGCTCGGCGACTTTCTCCACGGTGCTGTCCATCGCCAGGGCTTCGCCCAGGCGGGTCGGCAGGCGGCGCAGTTCTTCCACCAGAGTGGCTTCAACGCCCTCGGCGAGGGTGCCGCGCACTTGGCCCAGGGACAGGGTCAGCAGCAGCAAGGCAACCAGTTGGGTGGTGAAGGCTTTGGTGGATGCCACACCGATTTCGCGACCGGCTTGGGTCAGCAGGGTCAGGTCGGATTCACGTACCAGGGAACTGATGCTGACGTTGCAGATCGCCAGGCTGCCGAGGAAGCCCAGTTCCTTGGCATTGCGCAGGGCAGCCAGGGTGTCGGCGGTTTCGCCGGACTGGGAGATGGTCACAAACAGAGTGTCAGGCTGCACCACCACCTTGCGGTAGCGGAACTCACTGGCGACTTCGACCTGGCACGGGATACCGGCCAATTCTTCCAGCCAGTAACGGGCAACCATACCGGCGTGGTAGCTGGTGCCGCAGGCAACGATCTGCACATTGCGCACTTTGGCGAACAGTTCGGTGGCCTGCGGGCCGAAGGCATTGACCAGCACTTGGTTCTGGCTCAGGCGACCTTCCAGGGTGCGTTGTACCACCGATGGCTGCTCGTGGATTTCCTTGAGCATGAAGTGGCGGAACTCGCCCTTATCAGCGGCTTCGGCACCGTCGCGGTATTGCACGGCTTCGCGCTCGACGGATTGACCGTCGATATCCCAGATCTGCACGCTTTCACGGCGAATGTCGGCGATATCGCCTTCTTCCAGGTACATGAAGCGGTCGGTGACCTGACGCAGGGCCAGTTGGTCGGATGCCAGGAAGTTTTCACCCAGGCCCAGGCCAATCACCAGCGGGCTGCCACTACGAGCAGCCACTACGCGATCAGGCTGGCTGGCACTGATCACGGCCAAGCCATAGGCACCGTGCAGTTCCTTGACCGTGGCCTTGAGGGCGGTGGTCAGGTCGCTGTGGTCCTTGAGTTTGTGGTTCAGCAGGTGGGCGATGACTTCGGTGTCGGTGTCCGAGGTGAATACGTAACCCAGGCCCTTGAGCTGTTCACGCAGCACTTCGTGGTTTTCGATGATGCCGTTGTGCACAACCGCCAGGTCACCGGAGAAGTGCGGGTGCGCGTTGCGTTCGCACGGCGCACCGTGAGTGGCCCAGCGGGTGTGGGCGATACCCAGGCGACCCACCAGCGGCTCGCCGGCCAATGCCTGGTCCAACTCGCTGACCTTGCCCGGACGACGCATGCGCTCCAGCTTGCCGGCGTTGGTGAAAACCGCCACGCCGGCGCTGTCATAGCCGCGGTATTCCAGACGTTTGAGGCCTTCGATCAGGATGGCAGTAACGTTACGTTCAGCGACTGCGCCAACAATTCCACACATGGTGTTTCTCCTAGATGACTGCCGCGCATATCAGCGTAATGCCGCGGGCTTGGATCTGGTCGCGGGCCTCAGGCGGCAGGCGATCATCAGTAATGAGGGTATGGACGCTGCTCCAAGGCAGTTCCAGATTGGGAATCTTGCGGCCGATCTTGTCGGATTCGACCATCACCACCACTTCACGGGCGACCTCGGCCATGACGCGGCTCAGGCCCAGCAATTCGTTAAAGGTGGTGGTGCCACGTTCCAGGTCGATGCCGTCGGCACCGATGAACAACTGGTCAAAATCATAGGAACGCAGCACTTGCTCGGCGACTTGGCCCTGGAACGAATCCGAATGCGGGTCCCAGGTGCCACCGGTCATCAACAGCACCGGCTCGTGTTCCAACTCACTCAAGGCACGGGCCACGTTGAGGGAGTTGGTCATCACTACCAACCCAGGCTGGTGGCCCAGTTCTGGGATCATTGCGGCTGTCGTACTGCCGCTGTCGATGATGATGCGTGCGTGTTCACGCAAGCGCATCACGGCCGCACGGGCGATAGCGCGCTTGTAGGCCGAGATGGGCTGGGCAGCGTCGCCCACCAGTTCCTGGGGCATGGTGATTGCGCCGCCGTAGCGGCGCAGCAACAGGCCGTTACTTTCGAGGGCAGCGAGGTCCTTGCGGATAGTCACTTCCGACGTTTCGAAATGCTTGGCCAACTCGTCCACGCTGACTTCGCCCTGTTCATTGAGCAAGGTCAGGATGTTGTGGCGTCGTTGGGGAGTATTTCGTTTCGACATGATGGGCTTAAATTTCGTTTCGAAAGATAACGAA
>NZ_JBOICG010000468.1:0-5643 GCF_050739995.1 Pseudomonas sp.
GTCAAATGTGGGAGCGGGCTTGCCCGCGATAGGGTCATCAGTTTCTGAGAATCACTAGAGGATGACTGCCCCGATCAACCCACACACCACGCCCACTAGCATGGTCAACCCGGCCACCGTCACCAGCACCCGCGCATCGAAGTCCTTGCGCAGCATCAGCAGTGACGGCAGGCTCACGCTCGGCAAGGTCATCAGCAAGGCCACGGCCGGGCCGGTGCCCATGCCCAGGGTCATCATGGTCTGTACGATCGGGATCTCGGCGGCGGTCGGAATCACGAACAAAGTGCCGACAATCGCCAAAGGCACCAACCAGAGCAGGCTGTTGGCCATGGCCCCATCCACATGGGGAAACAGCCACACCCGCGCCGCGCCCAGGATCAGCACCGCCAGGATGTAGACCGGGATGGTGCTCCAGAACAATTGCCACAGGGTACGCAGCCAGCGGCTCAGGAACGGCTGTGATTCGACAACGCTGACCTCTGCCACCGCCCCCAGTGCCGCCTCCGGCACTTGCTCCGGGCGTGCAATACGCTGGGCCACCAGTGACACACCCACCACCAGCACAATCCCCGCCACCAAGCGCAACGCCGTAAAACCCCAGCCCAGCACAAAGCCCATGAACACCAGCGTGGCCGGGTTCAGTACTGGGTTGGCGATCCAGAACGCCAACGCAGCACCCACCGAGACCTGCTGACGACGCATGCCCGCCGCCACCGGCGCCGCGCAACAACTGCACATCATCCCAGGCAAGGCGAACAGCCCGCCGCGCAGGGTGGAGCCCAGCCCGGCCCGACCAAACAGGCGCAGCAGCCAGTCGCGGGGGATCAGCACTTGCAGCAGCGAACCGAGAATCACCGCCAGCACCGCAGCCTTCCAGATCGCCAGGAAATACACCTGGGCATACGCCAGCGCTGCCGTCAGGGGCGCTGTTTGTTGATCGTTGAGAATCGAGGCACCAATGCTGTGGTTATCCGCTGCCACGAAGGCCTTGAAGTAGTAGGGCGACCACTTCACGTAGTACAGGCCGACGCAGGCGACCAACAGGAACAGGGCGGGTTTCCACCAGAAGGACCAGCCCCGGACGGGCTGGGTGGACGTGAGGTTGGGCATGGTGATGATCCGCAGGTGAGTCAATAGCGGTGCATCATACGCCCTCAGATATCAGCACTCACCTGTGTTGCAGCCGGGCAGGTCTGCTGGCCGTTGTTCAAGCCCTGTTTGTAGTTGCGGCTCAGCAGGGACGCCTTGCCGTTATGCCAGGTCAGTGTCAGCACATACAAGGTGTCGTAGTCGCTGCCGGACCAGTCATGGGTGAGGGTGTGCTTTTCACCTGAGGCCTCACTGGCCACCTTGTTGATCAGCTCCGGCAGATAACCGTGGGACCACGCGGTGTAGATAACCGCGTTGTGGTACTTGTCCTCCACCAGTTCGTCGGCCAGGGCGCTGGTGTCGTTGGCCGAGAAGTTGATGTTCACCGGCAGGCCGAGCTTGATGGCGCTGGGGCCGATGGTCATCAGCGGACGGATGTAGCTGTAGGAGTTGTCATGCTCACCTTCCTCGACATTGCGCGTCGGGTTGGAGGCAAATATGTAGTTGGCCTTACCGAATTTTTCCGGCAGTACCGTAGCCAGGTTCATCGCACGGTTGAGTCCCTGGCAGTTGAGCTGGCCCAGGCCGCCCGCAGGCTTTTCACCATGGCGCAGGAACACCAGGGTTTGCACGCCATCCACCGGTTCGGCGTTGGTGAAAGGGGATTCGAGGGCCAGGCCGATTGCACCGCCGAGTAACAGCAGTGATGGCATCAGGTAGGTATAGCGTTTGAGTCGTTGCGCAAGGAACAGAGGTGGGATTGTCATTATGGGTTCGAGTCTGCTTTCACCGTTTTGGCGCACGTAAGAGTGCACGTTGGCGCTTTGGTTCGCCTGCGCGGCAGCCTAGCGTGGCTATGTTGCGTAATGATGACCCATGCAGGAAGGGGCCCAGGTGACTATGATGGGGGCTTTCAGCCTGGGAGTTTTCCGATGAACGCACTCGCCGCTTTCCCAATCAACAGCAAATGGCCCGCCCAGCACCCGGAGCGTTTGCAGTTGTATTCGTTGCCCACGCCCAACGGCGTCAAAGTGTCGATCATGCTTGAAGAGCTGGGTTTGCCGTATGAGGCGCACAAGGTCAGTTTCGAGACCCAGGACCAACTGTCCCCCGAGTTCATGTCCCTGAACCCCAACAACAAGATCCCCGCGATCATCGACCCCAATGGCCCGAGCGGCCAGCCGCTGGCGTTGTTCGAATCTGGCGCGATCCTGATTTACCTCGCGGAAAAGACCAGCCAACTGCTCTCCGAAGACCCGGCCACCCGTTACGAAACGATCCAATGGCTGATGTTCCAGATGGCCGGTATCGGCCCGATGTTCGGCCAGGTGGGGTTCTTCAACAAGTTCGCCGGCAAGGCATATGAGGACAAGCGTCCGCGTGACCGCTATGTCGCCGAGTCCCGGCGTTTGCTGGAGGTGCTGGAAAAACGCTTGCTGGGCCGCACCTGGATCATGGGCGATGACTACAGCATTGCCGATATCGCCACCTTTCCGTGGGTTCGTAACTTGATCGGCTTCTATGAAGCCGGCGACCTGGTGGGGATTGCCGATTTCCCTAACGTACTGCGTGCCTTGGACGGCTTTGTGGCTCGTCCGGCGGTGATCCGTGGCTTGAACATTCCGAGCTGAAGCATGCCGACTTTCGATTTCATGCAACTCGACGTATTCAGCCGCGTACCGCTCAAAGGCAACCCGCTGGCAGTGGTGCTGGGCGCTGACAGCCTCAGCGACCGGCAGATGGCGGACTTTGCCAACTGGACCAACCTCAGCGAAACCACTTTTTTGCTGGAACCGCGTGATGCGCGGGCCGATTACCGGGTAAGAATCTTCACCACTCTGACTGAACTGCCGTTTGCCGGGCACCCCACCTTGGGGAGTTGCCACGCCTGGCTGCAAGCGGGGGGCATCCCGAAAGGCGAAGAGATTATCCAGGAGTGCGAAATTGGCCTGGTGCGTATACGACGTCAAGCTGATGAATTGGCGTTCATTGCCCCTCCGTTGTTGCGCTCCGGTTCGGTCGAAGCCGCTTTGTTGGAGCGCGTGCGCCTGGGGTTGGGCTTGACCGCCGAGGCGATTGTGCGCAGCCAGTGGGTCGACAATGGCGCGGGATGGATGGCGGTAATGCTGGCTGAACGCGACCAAGTACTGGCTTTGCAACCGGACTACGCGCAACTGCAGGGTTTGGTCGTAGGTGTGATCGCACCCTGTGACCCGGAACGTGATGACGTAGACACGCAATTTGAAGTGCGCGCCTTCATCGCCGGTGACGGCGCCCCGGAAGACCCCGCCACCGGTAGCTTGAATGCCGGTGTCGCTCAATGGCTGCTGGCTGAAGGCCTGGCGCCCGAGCGTTACGTGGTCAGCCAAGGCACGGCGATCGGCCGAGCAGGGCGTATTCATGTCGAACGCAGCGGCGATGAAATCTGGGTTGGCGGCGCAGTAACAGCGTGTATCGAGGGGCGGGTACAACTCTAGATCAATGAATTGTTACGAGTCGCGCAATACACTGTTCGCCCGTTGGTGTTTGTACTGCCGGGGATTGCGGGCATAAGCTTTCGCCCCAACTATTTTCGCCTCTACTGTTTTCAGGAAAATCATGACCAGCCAGTTCCCTCAAGCCCGCCCACGTCGCCTGCGTCGCTCCCCGGAGCTGCGCGGTTTGTTCCAGGAAACCGAATTCACCCTCAACGACCTGGTGCTGCCGATTTTTGTCGAAGAAGAAATCGACGACTTCGTGCCGATCACCAGCATGCCTGGCGTGATGCGTATCCCCGAGAAAAAACTGGCCAGTGAAATCGAGCGTTTTGCGCGTGCCGGGATCAAGTCGGTGATGACTTTCGGCGTGTCCCACCACTTGGATGCCAATGGCAGCGACACCTGGAAGGAGCGCGGCCTGGTTGCGCGCATGTCTTCGACTATCAAGGACGCCGTGCCGGAAATGATCGTGATGTCCGACACCTGCTTCTGTGAATACACCGACCACGGCCACTGCGGCGTGATGCATGGTTCCCACGTCGACAACGACGCCACCCTGATCAACCTCGGCAAGCAAGCCGTGGCCGCCGCCCGCGCCGGTGCAGACGTGATCGCACCGTCCGCGGCGATGGACGGCCAGGTCCAGGCGATCCGCCGCGCCCTGGATGATGCCGGTTTCACCCATATCCCGATCATGGCCTACTCCACCAAATTCGCCTCGGCCCTCTACGGCCCGTTCCGCGAAGCTGGCGGCAGCGCGCTCAAGGGCGACCGTAAAAGCTACCAGATGAACCCGATGAACCGCCGCGAAGCCATACGCGAATCCCTGCTCGACGAACAGGAAGGCGCGGACGCCCTGATGGTCAAACCGGCTGGCGCTTACCTCGACATCATCCGCGACATCCGCGAAGCCTCGCACCTGCCAGTGGCGGCGTACCAAGTGAGTGGCGAGTACGCGATGATCAAGTTTGGTGCGCAAGCCGGGGCGATTGATGAGGCGCGAGTGGTGCGGGAGACGCTGGGGTCGATCAAGCGTGCGGGGGCGGATTTGATTTTTACGTATTTTGCGATGGATTTGGCGTTGGCGGGGATCTAAGCGCTTCGTGAAACCCTGTGGAGGGTCAGTAAGCTTGCTCTTCACAGGGGGGATAGTGGTCGCGGTCCTATCAATTTGATTGGTCTTTGAGAGGGAGCATGTATTGTTTTAGACGATTCAAAAGAATTTTCATGAAAATTCGCTGATTAACAATAGGTTCGCTGAAATAAGTTTCCATTTTTTTAAATACTTCGTCGAAGTCATCATCAATAGATAGGTAGTGTTCTATTGAATCAATGAACCACTTTTGCTCTGGCTCTGTGTAAGATAAAAACTCTGGCTTGGTCAGTTCGTCAAAAAGCGCAATAAGTTCATATTCATTGTTTATGTTTTTTGATGAGATGAAGCGTTCTCTCTCCAAATCATCTGTGTTCTCAATGTCGTATGTGAACAATAAACCGCGAATTATTTCCATGCTTGGATTTTTTTTCATATTCATCACTCGGTATAAGCTGTTTTTGGTTTTCCATCTCTATCTAGTATTACTCGTGCTTTGCGTTGTTGGCTATATCTCAGGTCTCGACTGGAATATCCCTCGCCAATAATTTTCCCCATGTCCATTGGTTCTAATGATGCAGCATGCCCGCTTCTTCTAAATATTAGCTGTGCTCGATATATTGAATTCAACTGATCTCTATGGCTCAGGTAGTGTGTTGCAGCAGGTAGCGAAAAGGTGGCAGATTTATTTGGTTGTTCCATATTCGCTGCAAATTAAGGTGCTCCCTGTTTTCATTTGCAGTACACAACATTCAAGCCCAGATTATGCAGTCATGGTCGTCCATGTGTACTAGAAATGTGAGCTTGTTATCGGTTACCCAGAATGGATATCCAGTTGTTTCACCCAAGATGGAGGAAATGTCTCGCGCATTACTGATTTTCCAAGCTCTGTACCATGAATCGAAAACTAGAAAAGTCAGGTCTTTTTTGTGAATGTGGTTTTCTATCTCACTCCAGAAATTAGGGTTGTACTCTGTTTTTTTT
>NZ_JBOICG010000469.1:0-3769 GCF_050739995.1 Pseudomonas sp.
GCGCCTGCCTGGTAGCTGTTCATGGCCAGCGATTGTGTGTGCTGTGCTGCATCCGCTGCCGCTTGTTCATCCTGGGCTTGTTGCTGCAAATCCCGCAGTTGTGCCAGGTTGTCTTCCACTTCGCGCACGGCTTTGAGTACATGGCTGCGGTACTGCGCCGAAGCCTCCTCGAATTCGGCTTTGGCTTGACGCTCGTTGGCGCTCAGGCGGCCGCCGTCAAAGATTGGCAAATTCACTAACGGCCCCAGCGCCCAGTAACGGTTGCCGGCAGATAGCAGATTGCCGACACCTTGCGTCTGCCCGCCAATCAACCCGGTCAAGCTGAAGTCTGGATACCACGCCGCCTTCGCCACACCAATATTGGCATTGGCTGCAAACACCCGCCGTTCCGCCGCCGCGATATCCGGGCGGCGTTGCAGCAGATGGCTGGGTAACTGCGATGGAATGCCCGGGAGCGCGATCAGTTGCTGGCTCGGCGGCAAGGAAAAATCGCTGGCCGCCACCCCCACCAGTTCACCGATGGCATGTTCGGTCAGGTTACGTTGCCCGCGCACTTCATCCAGTTGTGCCTTGGCTTCGGCCAACTGGTTTTGTGCCCGGGTCAGGTCTAGCTCGGAAGCAATCTGGCCCTCATAACGACTGCGCGTGAGCTGCAACGCCTGGCTGAAATCATCCAGCGAACTGTTGAGAATCCGACCCTGCGCATCCAGCCCATTAAGCTGCACGTACAGCGTCGCCAACTGATGTTGCAGGCTCAACCGCGCCACCGCGAGGTCATCCCCGGATGCTTGCGCCTGAGCATCACCGGCCGCGACCTGGTTGCGGATTTTGCCCCATAGGTCCAGGTCGTAGCTCAGGGAAAACCCTGCGCTATTGCTGTTGTAAACCGACGGTTGGGTGTCACCGCGCAACGGCCGCGAGTCCGACTGCCGCTGGCGCAACGGTTGTGCGCTGGCAGTGATCTGCGGAAACAGGCCCGCATGCAATTGGCTGGCGTACGCCTGGGACGCATCGAAGTGCGCCAGTGCCGCCGCCAGGTCTGGGTTGGCCTTGAGCAGTTGTTGTTGCAGGTCATCGAGGCGCGAATCGTTATAGAGCTTCCACCACGCTGGCGTAATCTGGTCGGACGGTTGTGCGCTGTGCCACGGGCCATCGCTGGTCTGTTCGCGGTAGCCGGCCGGCAGGTCCACTGTGGGCACCTTGTAGGTGGGCGCCATCGAGCAGCCTTGCAGCGCCAGTAGCATCAACGCGGCGAAGGGATTAAGCCTTGGGCGCATGTACACCTCCGGAGGCGTCCGCCAGTTGCACCGGATCACCTTCGCGCAGGGCGTCGGGCGGGTTGTCGACCACGCGGTCGGCGGGTTTCAAACCTTGGTCGATCACCAAGCGTTCGCCGAGGTCGAGGCCGATATGGATGTCTTGCAGGTGCACATGATTTTGCGCATCCAGTACCGCGACTTGGGTACCTTGGGCGCGGAAGATCAGCGCGCTGGCCGGGATGCTCACACCATGGGTGTCCGCCGGAATCGGCAGGGTGGCTTCGGCGTAATCCCCTGGCAGCAACTCGCCCTTGGGGTTGTCGGCGACGAACTGGGCGAGCAGGGTGCCGGAACGGCGGTCGATGGCGGTGGAGTCGCCGATCAACCGCGCCTTGAAGTGTTTGCCGGGGTGTTCAGGTACGGTCAACTCGGCTTCAAGGCCTGGATGGATCACCGCCGCGTAGTTCTGTGGCACTGGCACGTAGAGGCGCAGTTGGTGGGTATCGGCGATGTTGAATAGCTCGGGATCGCTGTCGGTATCGGCCTTGATCAACTGGCCTATGTCGGTGTTGCGTGCGGTGATAGTGCCGGCAAAAGGGGCACGGATGGTCTTGTAGCTTTCCAGCGCCGACAGGCGTGCGTAATCGGCGGCGGCGGCCTCGGCGTTGGCTTTGGCAGCGGCGGCGTTGGAGGTTTTTTCATCGGCTTCCTGGCGCGACACCGAGTGGCTGGCCAGCAGGTTCTGCCAGCGCGTCGCCGTGGTTTCGGCCAGGCGCGCATTGGCCTGTTCCTGGATCAGGCGGGCGTGGGTTTGCGCCAGTTGCTGGTCCAGGTCCGGGCTGTCGATCTCGGCGAGGATCTGCCCGTCCTTGACCTGGCTGCCGATGTCGACTTTCCAGTCTTTCAAGTAGCCGCTGACCCGGGCGTGGATCGGCGCCTTGCTCCAGGCTTCCAAGTGCGCTGGCAAACGTAGGGTATCACCGGCGGCGTTCTGTTTCGGTTGGAACACCATCACTTGTG
Source organism: Pseudomonas sp. (assembly GCF_050739995.1). Classification (GTDB taxonomy): domain Bacteria; phylum Pseudomonadota; class Gammaproteobacteria; order Pseudomonadales; family Pseudomonadaceae; genus Aquipseudomonas. The sequence continues at coordinate 2,280 of NZ_JBOICG010000469.1, forward strand.
GGATGGCCGCGGTTTCCGTCCAGGCAGTGACCGACTGTTCGTGCAGCGTGCGGGCGTGCAGGCCGTTGGCGACCAACAGGGCGGCCAATGTCAGGCCGCCGACACCCATGAGCATCAGACGCTTGCGCGAGGGTTTATGATCAGACGACATGTGAAGTTTCTCCAGCAGCAACGCGAGTAGGGTGACGACCGTGGACCAGGCTGAAGACCACGGGAACAAACAACAGTGTGGCAATGGTGGCGAAGATCAAGCCCCCGATGACGGCCCGGCCTAGCGGTGAGTTTTGCTCTTCGGACAAGGCCAGTGGCAGCATGCCGATGATCATCGCCAGCGCGGTCATGCACACCGGGCGGAAGCGCGTATAACCAGCCTCCATGGCGGCCTTCAGTGCATCGCCATGTTCGGCCAGGCGTTCACGGCAGAAGCTCACCACCAGGATCGAGTTGGCGGTGGCCACGCCCATGCACAGGATGGCGCCGGTCAGTGCCGGCACCGATAACGAGGTGCCGCTGAGGAACAGCATCCACACGATGCCCGCAAGTGCCGCCGGCAATGCGGTGATGATCACGAACGGGTCGGCCCACGACTGGAAGTTGACCACGATCAGCAGGTAGATCAGCACCACTGCACCGAGCAGGCCGAAACTCAAACCGCTGAACGCTTCATGCAAGGCGTCGATCTGGCCATGCAGGCTGATCACCGCGCCTTTGGGGCGCATGGACGCGGTGTCGTCCAACACTTTTTGCACATCGCGGGCTACGCCGCCGAGGTCGCGGCCTTGCACGTTGGCGTACAGATCCAGGGTCGGTTCGATGTTGTAGTGGGTCACCACCGCCGGGCTTTGCACGCGGGCGATGGTTGCTACGCCGCCGAGGATCTGCGATTGACCATCGGCGCCTGTGACGGGCAAGGCTTCCAGTGAGGGCAAGCTGTCCAGACGGTACTGCGGCGTTGCCGCGACGATGGAGTACGACACACCGTTGGCCGGGTTGAGCCAGAACGTCGGCGCGGTTTGCGAGCTGCCGGCGAGGGAGGCAACCATGCTGTTGGTCACGTCTTTTTCTGTGATGCCCAAGCCATTGGCGCGCATACGGTCGACGTTGACTTGCAGAGACGGGTAGCCGGTGGACTGTTGGATACGCAGGTCGGCGATACCAGGAACGTGTTGCAGTCGGCGCTCAAGCTCCACGGCATAAGCGCGGTTTTCTTCATCGCTGCGCCCGGAGATTTTCACATCCAGTGGCGCCGGTGCGCCGAAGTTGAGGATCTGGCTGCTGATATCGGCAGGCAGGAACGCGAAGTGACTGCCGGGGAAACTTTCGGGCAGGGCTTCACGTAGTTTTTTCACGTAGTCGGCGGTGGGCGCGTGGTCTTTTTTCAGGGTGACCTGAATATCGCCATCCTGCGGACCGATGGTGCCGCTGCTGCTGTAGGCCATGTCGATGCCGCTCAGCGGGATGCCGATGTTGTCGACGATGGTGTCCAGTTC
>NZ_JBOICG010000470.1:0-1612 GCF_050739995.1 Pseudomonas sp.
GCTCAAGGTCGAAGGCATCCACGACTGCGCCGAGGTCTTGGTGGCAGCGCTGATGGATGGCCGCGAGCGCCATATCTTCGGGCGCCGCACCTTGCCGGAAATGGACATGGCGTCGTTGTCCTGTGCGATCCAGAATCTGTGGCTGGCAGCCCGCGTCGAAGGGCTGGGCATGGGCTGGGTCTCGCTGTTCGAGCCCCAGGCCCTGGCCGACCTGCTGGGCCTGCCGCCCGGTGCCAAGCCCCTGGCGGTGCTATGCCTGGGGCCGGTGGCCGAGTTCTATCCGGCCCCGATGTTGCAGCTCGAGGGCTGGACCGAGCCACGGCCACTGAGCGACATGCTGTATGAAAATGTGTGGGGAGTGAGTCAATGAGTGTGGCCTTGCTGTGTGTCGCTGCGGTGGCGCTGGATGCGTTGCTGGGTGAGCCCAAGCGTTGGCATCCGCTGGTGGCGTTCGGCAATTTCGCCGGGCGCATCGAGCAGCGTTTCAATACCGGGGGGCGAGGCTGGCGCAGCCACGGCGTGACCGCGTGGTTTATCGCCGTGGTGCCGCTGACCGTGTTGGCCACCGCGTTGTCATGGGCGCCTTACATCGGTTGGGTGCTGGAGATTCTGGCGTTGTACTGCGCACTTGGCATGCGCAGCCTCGGCGAGCACGTGATTCCGGTGGCCCAGGCGTTGCGCAGTGATGACCTGGAACACGCGCGCAAGCGCGTGAGTTACCTGGTGAGTCGCCAGACCAGTGAGCTGGACCGCACGGAAGTCGCCCGCGCCGCCACCGAGTCGGTGCTGGAAAACGGTAGCGACGCGGTGTTCGCCGCGCTGTTCTGGTTTGTGGTGGCCGGTGTGCCAGGCGTGGTGCTCTATCGCCTGAGCAACACCCTGGACGCCATGTGGGGCTATCGCAATGAGCGCTTCGAGCGCTTCGGCTGGGCGGCGGCCAAGATCGACGATGTACTCAACTATATTCCTGCGCGTCTGGTGGCGTTGACCTACGCGCTGCTCGGTAAAACCCGACTGGCGCTGAAATGCTGGCGCACCCAAGGGCCCACCTGGGACAGCCCCAACGCCGGTCCGGTGATGGCGGCCGGGGCGGGCGCATTGGGTGTCGAATTGGGGGGCGCGGCGATCTATCACGGTGAATTGCATCAGCGTCCGCAGTTGGGTGAAGGCCCGGCAGCCGATGCAGACTCCATTGAACGTGGCTGGCAGCTGGTGCAACACGGCGTATGGTTGTGGTTGCTGATTCTCTGCGCGGGGGCGCAATTCTATGCTTGAGCACGGTGGGCGGCTGCGTAAGGCCGTGATTCAGTATGGGATTGCCGAAGCCGATTGGCTCGACCTGTCCAGTGGCCTGGCGCCCTGGCCGTGGCCGATCCCCGAGATCCCGATAAGGGCATGGGCGCGCTTGCCGGAAACCGATGATGGCCTGGAAGCGGCGGCCAGCGAGTATTACGGTGCCCCCCATGTATTGCCTGTGCCGGGCTCCCAGGCGGCGATCCAGTTACTTCCACGCCTGCGTCGCACGGGCAAGGTCGGCGTGCTGTCGCCGTGCTATGCCGAACACGCCGAAGCCTGGCGCCGCGCCGGTTACGTGGTGCGCGAAGTGCAGGAG
>NZ_JBOICG010000471.1:0-28150 GCF_050739995.1 Pseudomonas sp.
CGGCCGAGGATGAGGGCTACTACGGGGTCGCACGCGTGATCAGCGCCGAACGCAAAGCCCGCAATATGGACTCCAGCGCACGTCCTGGTATTGGTGCGTTTGTGTCTGGCGATGACAGTCAAAAGGATGTGACTGGGTCTGTGGGGGTAGGTTACAAGTTTGGTAATGGTTGGCGGGTAGAGGGTGAAGTTTCACTGCCTCAGAAAGATACCTTCACCAGTGGCTCGACCACCTTTCCCACCAGCCTCAATCACCACCACATTGACTCGCAGCGTGTGATGCTCAATGCCTACCGCGACTTTCGCGTTGCGGACAAGGTGTCCGTTTATGGTTCCGCCGGGCTGGGCCTTGCCCGTCTCGAATCGAAAGGCTGGCAGGGCAATGAGTCTCGCCAGTACGGCTCCGCCACTCAAACCAACCTGGCGTGGTCGTTGGGTGCGGGGGTTGTCTATGACGTCACCGAGCGTTTGAGCGTAGACCTTGGCTATCGCTACATTGATATGGGCGATACCGAAAGCGGTTGGAACAACTTCCCCAACGCTCGCGGTCTGCAGGACGAAAAAATGAAGGCCAACCTGGTCTCCAGCGAATTCGTGCTGGGTGCTCGCTGGGCGTTCTAATCAACAGGGCGGGGCTAGATCAGCCCCGCCCACTTGTATCACGGTCACTGACTTCTTTTTTATTTTCGTCGATCAACTCCTTGTTGGATCAAGGCTCTTGAAGAGGGCGCCAGGGTCATCCTTGGGAGTGGCGCAGATGTTCGATTTTTTGCGTGGGATCACGATTCTATGAAATTCTTTGTGCGTACTTTTTATCTGCTCGTTCCACTGCTTTTTGCTGCCCCCAGCCTGCACGCAGCTGAGGCTCACTGGACTTACGATGGCGATCACGGCCCCACACACTGGGGGGAGTTTGGCAGCGAGCTGTGCACACAGGGCGCCCAACAGTCTCCAATCAATATCGAGACAAAAGAAGTTCGACGACTCAAAGACCATGCCTCTGACTTGAAAATCAACTACGGCACGTCGCCAGTCAAACTCATCAACAATGGTCATACCCTGCAAGGTAACGTAACCGATCAGGAAACCGTGGTGTTTAAGAACGATGAATATCGCTTAGTGCAATTTCACTTTCATACGCCCAGTGAACACCAGGTTAATCACAAGCCCTACCCCATGGAGATGCACTTAGTAAACCAGGACAAGGACGGCCGCTTACTCGTCATTGGACTTCTGATCAAAGAAGGCAAGAAGAATAAAGAACTCGCAACGTTGTGGAGCCAGCTTCCTGAAACTAAAGACGCGCAGGTGAACCTGAATGCCCAGGACGCGCCAAATCTCGGCGCACTGGTTCCTTCGACAGGCCATCATGTGTTTTACAAAGGTTCATTGACCACCCCTCCCTGCACAGAAGGTGTTCAATGGGTATTGTTCGAGCAGCCCATCGAGCTATCAAGGGCTCAAATCCACACGTTCCAAAAATTGCTGCCCGACAATCATCGCCCCCCACAGCCTGCTCATGAACGAGAGGTGGACGAGGACTAACTGCTTAATGAGAAAGCCCCAGGCCGAAAGACCTGGGGCTTTTTATGAGCGGCCAATCAAGGCTTTTTCAGCGCCTCCAACAATCTCGGCAAATCCTCCTCAGGAAAACGCTGATGCAAGGCCAGTAACTTCTCATCCGCCGCCCTGGCCTCCCCCGACGCACGCAGGTTCACAATCTCCTGCAGCCCTTCCTCCAGCGACGGCAACGTCATCGATGCCCGCTTGCTCATCTTCGCGACGGGTGCATCCGCCAGGGAGCCGGCGATTTCGACTTGAGCCGGCGCACTTTCAGCGTGGGGGGCGACAGCCAGGCGGGCCATGGGGGCGGGGGCCGAGAATGCTTGCGGTGCCGGATGGGGCGCTTGTTCATGGAGCGCGGTAAACGTTGCTGTGGATATCTCCGGCTGCGGCACGGGAGCGCGCATCACCACACCGATCATCAGCGCCACACCTGCGACGGTGGCGAATGCCATTTGCCAGCGCGGGCGTTGGCAGGCTTGCAGCCAGCGTTGCCACAGGCTCGGTTGGGGCACCGGAGCTTCGCGGCGAGCGGTATTGAGGATGAAGGCGTCGAGGGACGCGGGCGGCTCGCCCGTACTGTGTTGACGCAAATGCTGGACCAGCATGTCGTCAGAATCGGGAGTGTGTCGAGAGTCGATCATACGGGTATCTCCTCGGCCAGCAGGCGGCGCAGTTTCTGCTGGGCGTAGCGCAAGCGGCTTTTTACGGTTTCCAACGGGGCGCCGGTGAGGGCGGCGATTTGCGGCACGTCGAGGTCGCCGTGCAGGCGCAGCAGGAAGACTTCGCGCTGGTCTTCGGGCAGGTCTTGCAACGCGTTATCCAGGCGCGCCTGGTCGCGACTCAGGCTCAGTTGCTGCTCGGGGCCGGCGCTGTCGTCGGCCTGGGCATGCAGTTGTTCATCGTAGCTATCGTGCAACGGGTTATGGATGCCGTGCTTGCGCCAGTAATCGATCAAGCGGTTGCGGGCGATCTGGAACAACCACGTACGAAAACTCGCTCGGCCCTGTGGCTGGGTGCTGCTGCGGATCAGGCTGAGCCAGGTCTCCTGGTAAATTTCCTCGGCCAGTTCGGCCTTGTTGCTCAAGGACACGAGGAATCGATACAGCCCTTGGCGGTGTCGTGCGTACAAGGCTTCGAACGCAGCACCGTCACCGGTTCGGTAGCGGGCCAACAGCGATTCATCGCTGGGTAATGCGTCTGGAACAGCCATGTCAGTGGCGAACTCCTTTCGAAAAGTTAAAGCAGATTACATGTGGGAGGGGTTGCCCCCTCACACATTTGATCATTGTCGGGGTCAAGATCAGTGTTTGAGACTTTGGGCCAGTTCCACCAGTTGCACGAACTCATTGCGCAACCCGAAAGGGTCATCACCGCGGGCCGAGCGGGCCAGTGCGGCGGTGTCCTGCAACGTCATGTTGCCAGTGTAGCGGCCATCACCCTTGAGCTGCTGGGCAAAGGCGGCGACGGCAGCCGAGAAACGCAGATCGTCGCTGGCTTTAGTGGACACGTTGCCGATGGGCCGCTCGATCAACCGGCTATCACCGCCCGCCGCGGTCTTATAGCGCACCCGTAGCATCGCCAACTCATTGGATTGGCTCTCAGCCGCTGGCGCAGCAGCGTAACGCAACGGTTCCAACCACCCCTTCTCGCCCTTCGGTACGATTTCATACAACGCGGTCACGGTATGCCCTGCGCCGATTTCGCCCGCATCCACCTTGTCGTTGTTGAAATCCTCACGCTTCAGGGCGCGGTTTTCATAGCCGAGCAGCCGGTACTCACTGACCTGAGCCGGGTTGAATTCCACTTGCAGTTTCACATCCCTCGCCACCACCGCCAGGGTTGAGCTGAGCTGATCCACCAATACTTTGCGTGCTTCGCGCAGGTTGTCGATATAGGCGTAGTTACCGTCGCCTGCATCGGCCAGTTGTTCCATCAGGTGTTCGTTGTAGTTATCCACACCAAAACCAAGAGTGGTGAGCGAGACACCGCTTTTACGCTGCTCGACCGCCATCTGCTTGAGGCTGTCGAAGTCGCTGACGCCCACATTGAAATCACCGTCGGTGGCCAGCAGGATGCGGTTGATGCCCTTGTCGATAAAGCCTTCGCGAGCCATCTGGTAGGCCATCTCGATGCCGGAGGCGCCTGCGGTGGAGCCACCGGCAGTGAGCTGGTCGATAGCATTGCGGATCGTCACCTTGTCGCGTCCGGAAGTCGGTTTGAGCACCACACGGGCCTCACCGGCGTAGACCACCAGCGACACGCGGTCCTGCTCGCGTAGCTGATCGACCAATAATTTCAGGGTGCTTTTCACCAATGGCAACCCTTCGCGACGGTCCATGGAGCCGGACACATCCACCAGAAACACCAGGTTGGCCGGCGCCAGCTGCGCCACGGCACGGTCGGACGCCTTGATGCCGATACGCAATAGCTTGGTGCGCGGGTTCCACGGGGTGGCGGCGACTTCAGTGGTCACGCCGAAGGGTGAGCCATCGGTGGGCAGCGCATAGTCATAGGGGAAGTAATTGACCATTTCCTCCAATCGCACCGCACCTTCAGGCGGCAGGCGACCCTGATTGAGGAAACGTCGTACGTTCGCGTAGCTGCCAGTATCGACGTCCACGCTGAAGGTGGAGACCGGTGTTTCAGCAACACGATGCACCGGGTTTTCCGGCAGGTTTTCGTATTGCTCGCGGGGTTCGCTGCGATAGTCCATCGTCGCCGACGCCTGCACCATCAAGCGTGCGGTCATCGGCACAGGTGCCATCGCGTGTTTCACCAAAGCCCCTTGGACCGGTTCGCTTTCCAACACAGAAACCGGCCCCGACTCAACCGGCTCTGGGGACGACGGTACTCCGCACCCGACCAGCGCCACCAGCACGGTAACGGCAAAGCCTTGGGCAGCAGGACGCAAGAAAAGCAGAGGACGGGACATGGGCTGAACCTCGTGAATGAATGATCCGTTCACATGCTCAGACGCAAGTTATCAGCGATTCGGGTTAACCCTTTGTTTGGCCGTAGACGTTCTGGCCATTGAACGGCGTGACCGCTTCAGAGGTGGCAGCCTGCCGAGCCGGGGCTCGGCAGGCTTCAAGCGATTCAACTCACTTGCTTTCTTTTGCCACGGTGCCCAAGGACGCATCCTTGACCAGATAACGGCCTTCCACATCGCTCAGCACTTTGAGGCTGTTACGCGCGATGGCGAAGCCTACTTCGACTTCCTGCTTGAGGTACACCACCTCACCCGCCTTGACGTTGATCGGCATGTCCGCCCAGTTTTCGGCCTTGGAGCTGATCACGTGCTGGCCCGGCGTCACGAAGAAATAGATGTACTGGTTGCCGCGGTTGTAACCCATCTCCGAGTCCGCTTCCTTGTCATCCAGGAACACGTTGAAGCGCACCATCATCCCGACGTTGCTAGGGCGAACGACGTACACCAGGCCTTTATCGGCGACGGCAGCCTTGGGCAGCGAATAATTCGCCACATCCGCCTGCATCTTCTCGACCGATGGTGTCGAGGAACAGCCAAACAGTGTGGCCAGGGACAGCACAACAGCAGCTTTACAGAACAGCTTGATCATTTGCTTCTTCCTTGTGGGTTGCGGTGACGCGCCTCCAGGGTGCCGGTGATAACCGACGCAGGCCCCTTGAGGGGTTCAGTCACCGCCAGTGTGTCGGCAGAAGAAGGGAAGACATGAGGCATTACGCCATCATTGTGATGCGTTGCGAGTTTTTGCCGGGGGAAGGGTTAAAAGGGTCGCACCACAAGAGTAGTGAGCGGGCTTGCCCCGCGCTGGGCGGCGAAGCCGCCCCAATACGACCGCCGCGCTGTGTCAGATAAAACGCGGTAGCAGGTTTTAGGGCGGCTTCCGCCCCCAGCGCGGGACAAGCCCGCTCACTACAAGTCAGCCGGCGTCTTTGTCTTTTGGCGTGCCGGGCACCAGGGTCAGCGGCGGGCGTTCCACGTCGCGGGACACATGGGACTTCACTTCTTCCACACCGCCCTCCTCGTCGTTATGGATCACCAGCACACCCGGTCGGCGCAATTGCTCCAGGTCGCCCTCACCCAAGTTGAAACTTTCACTCAGGTGCTTGTCACTGAGGGCATTGGCCTCGGCGCGGCGCTGGGCGAACTTGCGGCCTTTGCGTTGTTGGTAACGCGCCCAGCTGATCAGGATCACCGCGTTGAACAAGGCGATCCACAGGTACACCTGCAAGGTGTTGAGCGCGGCAAAGATCGGTGCTTCCAGGCGCGGACCGCCATGGGTTTCCAGCATCGCGCTCATGCCACGCGCCAGCAGCCAGATCAGCCCGAACCAGGCCAGCAGGGTCAACAGTACATCGATGGCCCACATCACGACGTTTTGACGCGTTCTGACCAGTTTCATGATCACGCCTCCTCTTCGCTGGGTTTGATACCGCGATCCGGGCTGACCCAGCGCGCGCGTTTCTGATGCTGGTTGAACAGCACCTTGGGAAAGCTGACCAAGGTGGTGAACAAGCTGACCAGCCAGAACACCATCGGGTACCACACGGTCCAGAACAGGGTTTTCCACAGGTCTTTTTCATAACGCCGGTCGATCAGGATGCTCACCGCGAACTGCAGCAGGCACACCATCGCCAGCACCAGCCCGGTAAACGCCGGTGGCACCAGGGAGTCCACGGCAATCGCCGGTGGCAGCACGATGAACTTACCCACCGCCCAGAAAATCACCGAGAGCAAGAAGGTGAAGGCCCAACCGGTGGACAGGCAGTATTCGAACAGCAGCGGCCACAGGTAGCGATGGCGCCATTGCCAGATGCCACGGATGTTCTTGAACAGCACCTCAGCGCCACCTTGGGCCCAGCGCAAGCGCTGCTTCCACAGGCCGCCGACGGTTTCGGGCATCAAGATCCAGCACAGGGCGCGCGGCTCGTAGAAGATGGCCCAGTGATCGAGTTGCAGCTTCCAACTGACATCGATGTCTTCGGTGATCATGTCGGTGCTCCAGTAGTCGATGCGGTCCAGCGCCTTTTTACGGAACGCCACCACCACACCCGACACCGTGAAAATCCGGCCGAACACCCGCTGGGTGCGCTTGATCAAGCCGATGATCGACGAAAACTCGCCCACCTGCACACGGCCAATCAGGGTCGAACGCGTGCGGATACGTGGGTTGCCGGTCACCGCCCCCAGGCGCGGGTTGTCGAGCATCGGCGCAACCATGTAGGCCGCTGCGTTTTTGTCGAGCAACGCATCACCGTCGATGCACACCAGGTACTCACTGCGCGCGGCCACGGCGCCCATGCGCAGGGCCACGGCCTTGCCTTGGTTCTGCGCCAGGTGCAGCACGCGAAGGCGCGGGTTTTCCAGGGCCAGGGCGTCGAGCACGGCGGCGGTGTTGTCCGTGGAGCCGTCGTTGACCGCAATCACTTCGATATTCGGGTAGCGCTGGTCCAACGCCGCGTGAATGGTGTCGGCCGCGTTATCGCCCTCGTTGTAGCAAGGGATGATGATCGAGATCAGCGGGTTGCCGGCCAGGGTCGGCGCCGGCGTGTCTTCTTCCCACGGCCAGTGGCGCTCCCAATGCAGCCAGAAATACAGGCCGCCGGCGATCCACAGCCCAGACATGAACAACGGGTAGAAAAACACGAAGTCCATCAGGAACTGCCCGGTCACCAGGAAAATCAGGCCCAGGGGAACGCCCAATACCAGAGCCAAGACAAATAGAGCCAGGATTCTGTCAAACATGATCAAGGGTTCCACTGGTTGGAAAGGGCCGGACGCACGGTGTTCAGGTCCGGTGAGTTTTCCAGGAAGTTGTCCGGGTAGTAGCCAAAGCTCTTGACCCCCTGGCGCTTGAGCACCCCCATCCATTCAGCCATCTGCGCACCGTTGATATCGGTCGCTTCTTTCGTGCGCCAGTCTTTGGCTTGCAGCTCGAACACCGTGCGTTCAAGCGCGCCAGGGCGGGCCTTGACCGTGGCAACCAGTTTCTCCAGCCAGGCATTGGAGTTTTTCTGCGTTTCGCCTTCCATCAATGGCATGGCCATCGGCGCGGTCCAGTCGTAGGTCTGGAGGAAGTCGTCGAGGTTCTGTGCGAACCAGGCTTCGCTGCTTGGGTTAAGCATAGGCTCGGCGAAGATATTGCGCGCGGTCAGCACCTGCGGCCCGCCAATGGCACGGACCTTGGCCGTCAGTTCATTGGTGAAGTCGATCAGGTAGCGGCTCTTGAAACGGGTCCAGCGGTGCATCACCTCAGGATCAGCGCGCAGGGCCGCGATGCTGCCGGGCAGGCCGCTGGCGGCGTAAGCCTTGAGCGCAGCGGGGCTGGCGTCTTCGAAATCCGACAGCACGGCGTCATCGTGGTACAGCACGCCGTCGATGGCACTGTTGCGCGCCAAGTCTTCATAGATTTCACCGATGATCTTGCGCACTTGCGGGTCAAACGGCGACAAGCGTTTGTATTGATCCGGGTCGAGGCCAACGTTGCCAGTCTGCGGGTCCCAGCGCGTCACGCGTGGCAGTTTGGGGTCAAGGGCGAAGCTGAGCACCGGCATCCATGCGTAAACGCTGGCATGGGCACGGGTGTGCAACTGCCAGGACACACGGTTGAACAAGTCGGCGCGCACCGGCAGATGGCGGTTGGGGAAGTACAGCGAGTGCACCAGGCCGTCGCCCTTGGGGTCGGCGAAGGCTTGCAGGAAGACGGTGCCCGCGCCCATGTCCACCACGCGCTGCACCAACTGGTCGAGGTTGCGCGCTTGTTGGGCCGGGTCCGGGTCATAGACGTTATCCAGGTCCACATGCAGCACCCGTAAGGGCGCCGGGGCTTGCACGGCGACGATGCTGTTGGCGAAGTGCTCGCCATCCGGGTCGGAGGCCACCAGGAAGCGCGGGCTGTTCATCAGCTTGCCAAGGTCGTCGAGGCCGTCGTCCAGGGTCAGCGCCATCTGGTAACCCTGTTCACCGACGATAGCCAATGAGGTGCCTTTGGCCGCGCCGTACGGCCACACCCACACTCGTGGCGCCTTGCCAGTAACGGTCTGGATCTTTTTCGAGATGGCAGCGACATCGGCACGCATCCGTGCATCGAACTGCGCCTGGGTCTCATAGCGGCCCGTGGCCGGGTCAAAGCGCAGGCTGGTCGCGGCCGGCTCCAGGTTGCCCTGAGGGTTAGCCAGAATGCCTTTGTGGCTGGCGTCAGTGTGCGCAGCAATCTCCACCAGCCCGGATTGGGACACTTCCCGGATCTGCTGCCAGGTGAGGAATTCCCCACGCGGCCGTGGCATCCCGGCGAAATCCACCGGCTGATTCAGTGGGGTATCGATCCAATAGCCTACGGGCGCCAGCAGCGCCGGCCAGTGGTAGGCACGCAGGATCGGCATCACCCGCGTGTAAAAGCTGGAATAACCATCATCGAAGCTGAGCATGACGGCCTTGGGCGGCAACTCCGGGCCACCCCGGCGCGCGGCCAGGATCTGATCGACGGACACCGGCTGGTAGCCGTTCTCGCGCAACCAGGCCAACTGTTCGATCAGGCGCTCGGTACGCACCGCTACCACGGCCTGGTCGGGGTCGCGGTCCTCGACGTCGTGGTAGGCAATGCCCAGGAAGTGGTTTTTCGGCCACGGCGCTTCGTTGAGCGGTGTCGGCCGCTCGGCGGGTGGGGTGTAGGGCGCGGGTTGCTGGGCGCAGGCGCTGGCCAGCACTAAACCCAGGACCAACAAGCAACGGCTGAGGACGGTCATGGTCAGGCTCTTTCTAGAAACGGTAATTGAGGTCGACGAGCAAGCGCAGATCGCGTTCGCGGTCGCCGTCATAAGGTCGACTGATCAGGCTCAGGTTGGCGCCCACGTCCAGAACGTCGTTCCAGCGAAAGCGTTGGCCATAGCCGATCAAGCCAATGCCACCGGTTGAGTAATCCCGCTGGCTGTACGTACCTGCACCGACCTGGAACTGCTGACTCCACTGAGTCTCGTAGCGGTGATAGAGCACATGATTGACCGTGAGGGTGGGCAACACGGTGAAGTCCGACTTGGGGTTGAAATACACCGTGTCGTCCTTGGTGTTGCGGCTGGCGCCCACTTCCAGGCCCAGATCGACTTGTACATGGGGTGAGCTGTAGAGGCCCTCACGCCCAGTGAGCAAGGCTTCGAGTCGGTCGTTGCCATCGCTGAAATGGGACGGGCTCAATGCCAGTTTCCACTCGCGGCTTTCATTGGCGCGCCAACGGATGAAACCGCTGCCGCCATTGGCCGTGATATCGGCATTCAACGCCCGCAGCGGTGTGCTGGCGAGGAGGTAGCCGAGGCTGCCGCCGTATTGCCAGTTGTCGTTGATGTCGCGCGCAATCGACACGCTCGCGCCTTGTTTGGAGCCATGGCCGTAGGAGTGATTGGAGACTTCGGCTTCCAGGGTCATGTCGCGGGTGCGCCGCTCCACACCCACGAGTTGCCAACGGTGTTGGCCGGTGCCTTCGGAGAAGTCGGCAGTGGCATAACCGGCACCGGCAAACACACGCCAATCTTCGTCGATGGGCGGCGTGTAAATGCGGCTTTCAATACCCCAGTCACGGCTTCCGGATACCGCTCCCGCGCCATTGTTACCGCCACCGTAACTTTTACCGGTGTAAGCCTCGACGCGCAGTTCAGCCATGTCATGCACGTCACGCAGACGGCTGAGGCGTTGTACCTGGCGGTTGTCCGGGTTGCGGGCCAACACGTCGTCGGTCAGCGTGTCCATTTGCCGCCACTCTTGCAGGTCCATGGCGGTATAGGCCTGGGACACTTCCAAGCTGATATCGCGTGGCGCCTGGGTTTCGGTTTCCTTGAGGGCACCTTCAGAGCGGCGCGGCCAGTCCCGGGCGCGGTACATATTGGCTTGGGCCAATTGCAGGCTGACGTTGCCGGGGGCTTTTCGCACCAGCGTCTCAAGGCCCGCTTCGCTGCCAGGCAAGTCACCAGTGAAGGTGTCGGCCTGGGCGGCCAGTTGCTGCGCATCCATCCAGTTATCGTTGGGGTTGCCGATGGGCAAGCCCTTGAGTTCTTCGCGGGGGTTCTGGCTCTTGGCCAGATTGCTCGCGACTTCGCGGGCCTCCAGGGCTTTGTCACTTTCCACCAGGGCGTAGAACAGCGCGGTGCTGTCTTCGACACGGTCGGCCGGGTCGGCATCCGGTGCGGCCAGCGCTTGTCGGTAGAGAGGCTCGGCTTTTTCCGGCAGGCGCTGGTCGAGGTAAGCGGCGGCGACCCAACGGATGGCGTACGTCGGCAATTGCACGCCTTCGCCTTGCAGGGTTTCGTACTCGCGGATCACCTCGGCAGTGCGCGCCCGAGCCTTGAGGGCGCCCAGACGGTCGATGCGCCAGCGCACCACATCGTCATGGGCGCTGGCATCCGGGGTCCAGCGGGCAAGCAGTTGGTCGTAGTCGTTAAGGGCGCGGTCGGCGATCACATAGCGCTCTTTCTCGCTGCGCGTGGCGAACTCGGCCATGCGCACGCGTTCGGCGGCAAGGTCGCCTTCCAGGCGGCGTTGGGTCACGGCGTCCAGCGCGCCAGGATGCTTGGCCGACAGGCGCAGCGCCGGCTCCGGCAGACGGGCCTTTTGCAGGGCAACAATGTATTCGCGCACCACTTCCGGTTTGTCGCCGGCGAGCACGAACGCTTTGTCGAATTCATTCAGGGCATCGAAGTTCAAGCCGGCGCGGGTCAGCGCGTAGCCCAGGGCCATGCGTCGGTTGGCATCGTCCGGCTTGGCGGCCACCAGCGCACGGGTGCGCAACACGGCTTCGTTGATTTGGCCACCGTCAGCCTGGGTCAGGGCCTGGCCCAGTTGCAGGTCGACATTGTTCGGCTCACGCAGCAGCGCTTGCTGGTAAACGGCCAGGGCCTGCGGCCACTGCTTCTGATTGCGATAGGTGCGGGCCACCGTGGCGAGCGCCTGGGTGGTCAGGTTGCGATTTTTGCCCTGGGCTTCGTACACCTTCAGCACTTCGACATCTTGCCCGGCCCAGCCGGCAATCACCAAGTGATCGCTGATCTGCCCCGGCGTCTGGCGTTCAGCGGGCAGTTGGCGCAATTGGGTCAGGGCAGGCGTGAAGTTGCCGTTACGCGCCTGGATGATCAGGGCGTCATACGCCGGATCGGCCACAGCGAAGGCAGGAACCAGCAACTGGCTGCATAAAGCGGCACCAATGAGCAGACGCAGCCGGCCTGGCGCATTGAGAGGGAGGTTTCGCAGCATGTCGTGAGCTTCCTTACACACGGAAAGCTACAACGATAGGTGGTCCTGAGCAATTTGCATCAGGGGTGTCGGCGTCCAGTGACCCGACCTAGCTTTCCTGTAGGAACTATCCCTTAGAAATGTAAGGAAAAGACCCATCAGGAACAATTGTTCAGAATTAGCTGCACAGGGCCATCATGAAACGAATGTGGGAGCGACCTTGCTCGCGAAGGCGGTGTGTCATTCAGCACATCAGTGACTGAACCACCGCAGTCGCGGGCAAGCCCGCTCCCTCATTGTTGGCCGTGTTAGCCGTTATTGCGCGTGGCTGACCGCGCCGACTTTAGCCATGACAAAGCTGATGAATTGCTCGACGGTCATCTTCTGGCCGTTGAAGGTCACTTCATTGTTGGCGTAGTGCAGTTTGGAGACCACGTCGGTACCCACCAGTGTCGCCAGTTGAGTGCCAACGGCCATGCCGCTGACCATTTCCGCCGCCATCTGGGATTGCTGCTCGATGGCTTTCGGATCGGTGACGCCATCCACCTGGGCCTGCAGTGCCGCCACGTCGCCAATCATTGGCTTGGACAGGGTCAGGTTGGCATCCAGCAAGGCCACCATTTGCTTGCCCAATTCAACCGGTGGCAACTCCATGGAGGTCGGTTTGGCCAGGTCCACGATCAGATTGAATTTGCTTTCGCCGTGGGTGGTTTTCAGCGACAGGTTTTCCACCGCCACTTGCGGTTTGGCAGCCAGCACTTGGTTGACGTTGGTTTCAGCCAGGGTTTGTTCGGCCTCGGTCAATTGCAGCTCAGGCACCGGCTGGCCGGCAGCGGCAGCAGCTTGTACCGGCTGCATCTTGTCCTGGTACAACTTGGTCAGCACCAGCATCGCCGGGACATCAACGTTTTTCATGCTCAGGGCCATGGCCGCCGAACCGACAGGTTTGCCCTGGTAACCGATCTCATCGATCTTGTAGTCGACACGGCCGGCCAGGTTGTTGTCCTTGGTTTCGCTGGTGTCTTTCTGCTCGAAGCCCTTGAGGGTCAGCACGGCTTTCTGCGGGCCGAAGGTGACTTTGGTGTCGGTCAGCTCAACGGTGTTTTGCCCGGTGTAGAAACCAAAGGTGGATTTTGCCAGGTTGCTGGCCACGGTCAGGCCCGCCAGTTCGGCTTCGAATGCCTCGCCGTTACCGTCGATGGCGCTGACCTTGAGGCTGTTCATGTAACCGCTGGCCTTGACCTTCTTGCCTTCGGCGGTGCTGTCGAAGTCCAGATTAGCGCCAGAGAAGCTCACCGAGGACTTGTCATCCTTGATCTCCAGGGGCAGCAATTCGACGTTGCCGTTGACCGAAAGGCTGTAACCGATATTGGCCACGCCTTTGAGCGGCGACACGTCTTTGCTGGCAGCGAACCATTTTTCCGTGGTGGCGTTCTTTTCCAGCTCGTAGTGACTGGTGGCCATGACCGGCAGCCACTTCAGCGTGACCAGGCGCGAGAACGGCAGCGGGCCGTGTTCGATATGGTCGACGAACAACAGCTCTGGGTTCGGGTTGTCTTCGCCGAAGACCGTGCCCTGGCCCTTGAGGCGGTAGTGGGCCGTGCTGCTGAACACGCCACGGTCCAGGGACACCAGCTCAAGGTTCACGCTGCCGTCGACGCCGGCCATGGAGGTCTGCAGTTCCTTGTTGGCGTTCTGGATTGCGGTTTGCAATACCGGCTCCAATTGCTTGCCGGTGTACCAGGCACCGCCTGCACTGACGGCGCCGATGGCGACAACGAAACCCAAGAAAACAACAGCTGGCTTATTCATGAAGTGACCTGATCAAATCCTGTGAGAAGTGGGCTGTCTTCCTTGAACCCCGAGGGGTTGGCTCAAGCCCGCCGAAAACGGGGGAAGATTAGCACTGGCGGCCGCGCACGGCCCAGTTTTCTCAGAGCGATCAAGTCGGCACTTGGTTCAGGAATACTCCAGATCGATCTCATCGAGCTGGTGGTCAAAGCTCTTCAAGCGCGCTGTCCAGGTGTACACCAGCACCTCGAACTCACGGTGGATCACGGCATTGCCCGGGGTGTCCGCCTTGGGGTCACAGAAATCCAGCTGGTAGCGTTCGCGGGCCATCTGGTTGGCCACATCCGATAACTCACGCGCGTTATTCAACCAATGCCTGCCATCGGCGACTTGCTGATCGAGGAGCACGCACTGTTTTTTCAGGGCTTCGAGGCTTTTTTCCAGGGGCGTGCCGGTGAGTTCGCCCATGACTTCCTGGAAGGTGCGCCCAGGCTGCCAGTAGCTGCCCCAGAAATAGCGGTCGAACACGGTTTCGACGCGACGCAGGGCGACTTTGGTGTCCCAGATCGCCACGCGGGTCTTGCCTTGTTCAAGCAACCGTTTCTTCACCCGCTGGTTTTGATAAGACGCCCAGGCCACCACGCCGATGGACAACGTGCCGATCATCGCGCAGGCGCTGTCGAGGAACACCATGGCCTTGTCGAGTTGATGGGCGAGCATGACGCCGTAGAAGTAGGCAGCCGATAGCAGCACCAGCGCGAAGAACACGCACCAGAAAGCGGGAGCATAAGGGTTTTTCATTATTGGAATCCCCATGAGCAATCGCGAGCAATGACCAGCGAGCCATCACGGGGCCCGCCAGTCAAAGCATAGCTATTTGCTCAGGGTTTGCTGGCGGGTGCAGCTTGCGTTCGTCCGCTTTCCCAACCACCGCCCAACGCCAGGAACAGATCGATCTGGCTCATGGCGACCTGGGTGTTGGCTGCAGCCAGTTGCGCACGCACGTCGGTGTAGGTGCGGGTGGCTTGCAGGTCGGCCAGGAACGACGCTCGGCCGGCCTGGAAGAAGCGGTGCGTCTGCTCCGAGGCTTCCCTGGCCGACTCGCCGGCATCGGCCAACGCGTCACGGCGTTGCAATTGTGCGGTGTATTGCGCCAGGCCGGTCTGGGTTTCGCGGATGGCGTTGAGCACCACACCGTCGAAGTGCGCCAGGGCGCCTTGGGTCGCAGCCTCGGCTTCATGGATACGCGCCCGGGCGCCGTTGGTCGGCACCGTCCAACTGATCAACGGGCCAAAGCCCCAGCGGTTGGTGGGTGCGGTGCCCAGGTCGTCCAGAATACCCACGGTACCGACGGTGGCGCCGATGCTGATGTCTGGGTACAGCGCACCGGTGGCCACGCCGATCCGCGCGGTGGCGGCGGCCAGTTGGCGCTCAGCCTGGCGCACATCGGGACGACGCTTGAGCAGCGCGGCACCGTCGCCCACCGGCAGCAACTGGGCGATGTGCGGCAGCTCGGCGCAGGTGGCTGTGCCGGCCGGCAATTGATCCACAGGCTTGGCCAGCAACATCGACAAGCGGAACAAGCCCGCCTGGCGTGCGGCGGTATAGCGTGGCATGTCGGCGCGCAAGGATTTGTATTGGGTTTGCGAACGGGTCACCTGGGTTTCATCACCGCGTCCGGCGTCGCGCAGGCGCTGAGTCAGCTGGGTACTCTGGCCTTGCAGGTCGAGCGACTCGTTGGCAATCGCCAGTTCTTCGTTGGCGGCACACACCTGGGTGTAGGAGCGCACCACATCGGCCACCAGGGTGATGCGTGCGATATCGGCGGCGGCTTGCGCGGCGTCGGCGCTGGCTTGGGCGCTTTCGATACCCCGTTGCAAGGTGCCCCACAGGTCGAACTGGTACGAGGTGCTGATACCGACGCTGCCGATGTTGGCCACCGGGACCTTTTCCGGCAGCAAAAACGCCTCGCCGGACTCTTGCAAGCGCTGCGCCTCGGCCTTGACCCCGGCGCTCCAGCCACCGGCAGATTCGGCCTCTTGGGTCTGGTAGCGCGCACGTTGCAGGTTGGCGGCAGCCACCCGCAGGTCGGTGTTGGAGGCCATGGCCTGGCGCACCAGTTCATCCAGGCGCGGGTCTTGGTAGAGTTTCCACCAGTCGGCCGGCACCGGCGCCGACACCACGTTGCTGCCCTCCCCCGCGATGTGCCCTTGCAGGTCGCCACGGTTGATGGCCGATTGTTCCGGCAGCTTGTAATCCGGGCCTACCGCTTGGCAGGCCGACAGCAACACCCCCAGCGCAGCGGTTGCCAGCAGCTGCTTCATGGCTTGGCTCCGTCTTGGTCTTGAGGCTTGTCACCGATGATCGACACTGTGGCCGTACGCCCGGCGATCATGCGGAAATCCGCGGGCACATCATCAAAGGCGATCCGCACCGGAATCCGTTGGGCCAGGCGCACCCAGCTGAACGCCGGGTTGACGTTGGGCAGCAGGTTGGAGCCGCTGCTGCGGTCGCGGTCTTCGATACCGGCGACGATGCTCTGTACATGCCCACGCAGGCGGGCGTTATCGCCGATCACACGGATATCCACGCCCATGCCGACGTGGATGCCGTCGAGCTTGGTCTCTTCGAAATAACCGTCAATGTGGAAGGAGTTGCTGTCCACCACCGACAACACCGGACGCCCGGCCGTGACGAACTCTTGGGTGCGTGGCGCACGGTCGTTGACGTAGCCGTCCACCGGGCTGCGGATCACCGAACGGTCGAGGTTGAGCTGGGCGGCGTCGACCGTCACTTGCGCTTCGGCCAGGGCCGATTGGGCGCGAGCCACGCGGGACTGGCTTTCTTCCAGCTGTTCGCTCGGCACCAGGTTACCCAGCCCACGGTTACGCTTGTACTCGCGCTGGGCCTGGGCCAGGGTTTCCTGGCGGTCGGCCACGGCAGCCTGGGCCTGGCGCAGGGCCAGCTTGAAGCGGTCCTGATCGACGGCAAACAGCACCTGGCCCTTGGTCACCAACTGGTTGTCGCGCACGTCGACTTGCTGGATCAGCCCGGACACGTCCGGGGCGATCTGCACGATGTCGGCACGGATGTGCCCGTCACGGGTCCACGGGGCAAACATGTAGTACATGACCATGCGCCACACAACGACGACCGCAAACGACACGATCAACAACGTCAGGACTACACGGCCGATGGTCAAAAAAGGTTTTTTCATGTCATCAGGTATCGACTGAGTGAGTCCACGGCGCCCAACAACAGCGCGTAGAGCCCCACATTGAACAATGCCCGGTGCCAGACCAGGCGATAGAAGTGGACGCGGGTCAACAACCCGTGCACCACCAGAAACAACACGTACGTAATGCCCATCAACACCAGCAGCGTGGGCAGGAACACCCCGCTGATATCCAGATCACCGATCATAAAGGCGCTCCATCAGGTAGCGGCGCTTCCATCTCGGTGCCGCCAATAAATTCCACGCCGGGCAGCAACGACAGGCGCAAACCAGCCAGTGCGTGCAGCAGATGCAGGCGGGTGTCATCTTCGTCTTGCAGGCCCTGGCCGTTGAGGGCTCGGCGCGTGCGGTCCAGGGTCATCAGCAGACCGCTGGGCGCAGGCAAGCGTTCACCGGCCTTGAGGCACGCCTTGAAGTAGCCGCCGACGCCTTCCACCACTTGATCGAGCAGCACTCGCGGCACCCCGTAAATACGCGGTGCGTAGGCCAGCAGGTCGAGCAAGTTGAGGGCCACGCGCAAATCACGCAGCGCCGTGCCGGTGTCCTGGTTGATCAGGGCCAGACGCGGCAAGTGCTGCATCAGGCGGTCGAGCATTTGCACGGCCATGTGCCGGTGTTCGGCCAGGGTCGCAGGCTCGGTCAGGCTAACGATGTCACGCCAGCTGAAACGGGTCAGGCGTTTGGCCGCCAGTTCCGCGCCAAAGGGCCGTGCGATCAGCGTCCACACAAACGCGAACAGCAGGCCCACAGGCCCGGCCAGGTTGACGTTGGCGAAGTTGAGGAAGTCGGCGTCGTAGGCGCCCTGGATGCTGATGAACGACGACGTGTTCACCAGCGTCAGCAACATGCCCAGGTAGAAACGCGGCTGCACGGTCAACGTGCCGATGCAGATGAACGGCACGGCAAATGCCAGTACCAGCATCGGGAAATCGTGCAGGTTGGGCAGTACCAGGAACAGGTAGAGGCTGGCGAACAGTACCGACATCGCCGTCCAGAAAAAGAACCGGTAGATCTGCGGCGCCGGGTCGTCCATCGAAGCGAAAAAGCTGCACGCCACGGCGGCCAGAATCACCGCGCTACCGCCGTCGGTCCAGCCCAACAGAATCCACAGCACCGAGGCGACGATGATCGCGGTGACCGTGGAAAATGCCGAGTAGAACATCAGGCCACGGTCGAGAAACGGCGTGAGCCGACCCAGGCGCCAATGGCGGTACACGGCGCGCCAGGCGTCCTGGCTTTCGCACTGGATAGCGGCTTGCAGACTGCGGCAGTCTTGCCACAGGTCGATCCACTCGGCCAGGCGATACAGGGCGTTGGAGAACAGCAGCGTGTGGCGGTCGTCCAGGGCTTCACCTTGGGGTTGCAGGGCGTCGACCTGATCCCGCAGGGCGCGCCAACTTTCCAGGGGCGCATTTTCCTGGGTGTTCTCTAGCCATTGTCGGGAGGCCTCAAGCACGGGTGTGATGCGATCGAGAAACTCCGGCGCGCGGTGTTCGATGGCATACAGCGCGTCGTCGAGGGCATCCACCACTGGCAGAAGGTGAATCATGCGTCCACGCAGTTCCTTGGTGTTGCGTACCGTCTGCGGTCGCGCGCCTTCGTGGGGCAACTGGCCGATCATCAATTCGAGGGTGTTGAAGGTGGCGACCATGCCGCTGCGCAAGGTGCTGATTTCTTCAGGGTCCACATTGCGCGTCAGAAAGCGCTGGCTGTAGACCTGGGCGTCGCTGAACCACTTGCTCACCGAGCCATCGAACACCGGCATCAGGCGCCGAGGCCAGAACATCGCGCCCACCACCGCCGCCACGGCGATACCGAGGAAAATCTCTTCGGTACGCGCCTCGGCCACGTCCCACACCGCCAGCGGGTTATCCACCACCGGCAAGGCAATCAGCGGCAACGTGTAACCAGCGAGCATCAGGGCATAGTTATTGGCGGTGCGCAGATGCATGGAGAGAAACAACAACGTGCCCGTCCACAGGGCAATCACGACAACGAGAAGGTAGGGCGACTGCACGAACATCGGCACGAAAATTACCGCCGCCGCCGCCCCCATGAAGGTGCCGATGGCGCGGTACAAGGCTTTGGAACTGGTAGGGCCGACAAACGGGCTGGAGACGATATACACCGTGGCCATTGCCCAATACGGACGTGGCATTTGCATGAGCATGGCGATATACAGCGCGATCATCGACGCAGCGAACGTACGTACCCCGTAGAACCAATCGCGGGCCGGCGGCATACCGGTAAAGAATCCGTTCAAAGCGACGCCGCCTCAAAGGCCCGCAGCACACGCAGCGCGGCCTCCAGATCGCTGTGGGCGATGTCGGCCAATACTTCCTGACGCAGACGCACCAGTTGCACTTCCACCGCTTGCACCAACTCACGGCCACGCTCAGTGAGACTCAACGCCTTGGCGCGACGGTCGTGGGCGTCTTCAGTGCGGCACACATAACCGCCGCTGCACAACTGGTCGAGCAGGCGCACCAACGACGGGCTTTCCATCCCGGACGCCTGGGCCACCTTGACCTGATGCACACCGTCACCCAAGCGGCCGATCATCAACAACGGCACGGCGCAGGCTTCGGAGATGCCATAGCTCACCAGCGTGGTCTGGCAGATTTTGCGCCAATTACGGGCACCCACCACCATGCTGCTACTGAGGTTCATCTGAAGTTGTTCGAGGGCTTGGGACACTGAATAGTTCGCATACAGTTAGTTTGCTAACTATCAATATGGTGGATGGATCGAATGCCGTCAAGTTTTGATACAAATTAGTGATGAGTGGCGGGAAGCCATTGAGTAAGTAAAGCGGGTTAGGCGATTGCTGCAACACCGTAGAACAAATGTGGGGGGGGCAAGTCCCACCCACATTTCAGTTGCCATGTCAGTCAGCAACCCGCCTCACTTCCTCCTCAATAAACTCAAACACCTCCTCCGGCACGCTGTGCTGAAACTGCTTGCGCCGGTGTTTCGAAACCTTGCCTTCGTTATCGAGGCACATCATCACCAGCTTCGACAAATCACTGCCACGCACGTCGTAGCGCTGGTTCACGGCCTTGATCACATGATCGTAGCGGTCAAGGAATTCGGTTTCTTCGCGCAACTCCACTTCCAGTGCACGGCGGGCCATCTGCAGGGTGAATTCGACGCAGCGAGTGGCATCCCAGTAGCGATAGATCGACGGATGGCCGATGAAGTCAAAAGCCATTTGGTCGCCGTCCAGCCAGGTGACGTTCCAGAATTCCCGTGTTGGTTTGGAAAAGGTCTTGAGGGCTTCCAAATAGGCTTGTTCTTCGTGTTTTATCGCGACAGAAACGGGCAGCAACAAGCCATTTTCCAGTGCGCCGTGGTGACAGAGTGTCTGGTGGATCAGGAAGCGCGAAAGACGCCCATTGCCATCCATGAAGGGGTGCAGGAACACAAATCCGAAAGCGGTTACAGCGGCCGCAACGAGGGGATCGACCCCGCGCTCAGGCTGATTGGCAAAAGCCATCAACTCTTCCATCAATTCCTGGCAGAGCATTGGGTCTGGGGGGACGTAGCTGACGCCCGCGGCGCCGCGCAGACCGTTATGCAGATGGTTTTGTTCGTGCCGAAACGCGGCGGCTTTGTCGAAAGGATTGGAGACGGTGCTGTTTTGCAGCTCTACCAGATAGTCCTCGGTCAGCAGACGGCCTTCATGCGCCTGGCGTAACAGTTGAACAAAGCGACGGGACTTCTCTTCGCTGGGTTGTTCTTTTTCGATGGCGAACGAATCGCGGGTCTCATGGAGGTAGGCCCACTGGATCGCACGGTCCATCATTTCGGGTGGGAGCGTAGCCATGAAGGACTTGGCGCGACCCAGTATGTCCAGGCTCAACAGAGCATCGATTTCAGGCGTGCGTTCGACGGTCGCGCAGTAAGCCAAAGAGCCCAATCCGTTGAAGTCGATACGCCAACGGGAATTACGTATCGAGGGTCCGGTCACGTAGCGCTGGGGATCAAACAAGGGTGAAACGCGGCTGTTGATCGGCTTGTTGTAGTCCAGCCGCTGAAGGGTCAAACCTTCCCACAAATAGCAAACCTTGCGGATGAATACGCCGTTTGGCGCTTTTTCCAGTGCTTGTAACAGTTGGTCCGAGCTGACCGCTTCAAGTGCCTGAGCCAGGATGCCTAGGTTGATGCCTTCGTGTTTGAGTGCGAAAAGAATGTGGTCGAGTATTGAATCGGCTGAAGGTGCGACTGCGTGGGGAACGGCCAGGCAATCACCAATCATCGAGACCCGTGTTACGGGCTTGATCATCGCGGTACGAGCAGGGGCAATCGCTTTTAGCCCAAGGCATTGGTGGAGATAGGCATAACCAACCAGAGACATCGCGCAACCTCAGAAAAAGTTCACTTGCGCGATTAAAGTCCAGATTTTTTCAACCAACATCATTTTTTTTCAACTTTTTGCGTTTCTGCTAAGTTTTTTGCACCCCTCTCCCGCTGTGCAACAGAAGATTGAGCTCATCCACCACCTCGGCCCAATCCGCATCTTCCAGAATTTCACTGCGCAAGAACTTCTTCTGGTTTTCTGTCCAGAAAAACGCGTCCTCCAGTCTCTGGTCACGCTTGAGCGGCGAATGCACCGCCACAAACTGCTCAATGCTCACCGGGTCATCCGGTAGCCCAAGCTGTTTGAACAAGGACGGCAGGCTATGTACAGGCGATTCCATGGGAGACTCCTAGAAAGACGACTCTCCAGAGTCTAGTTCAGGTGAAAGCCACACCAACAACCGCTCGACGCACTGCCGCGCCGTCAGCACGCCGGTGTCCAACACCAATGACGCGTGGGGTGGCGGCTCGTAGGGCGAGCCGATGCCAGTGAACCCTGGCAACTCTCCCCGTCGAGCCCGTGCATAGTGCCCTTTCGGGTCACGCCCTTCGCACACCGCCAGCGAGGCGCTGCACCACACCTCGCGATAATCGGCAGCCAGACGGTCGGCAAACACCGCCCGCAGTTCGACCAGCGGCGCGATCATCGCGAGGATCACGATTTGTCCATTGTCCACCAGCAGCGCGGCGAGCTCGCTGGCGCGGCGGATGTTTTCCAGACGGTCGCTGTCGGCAAAGCCCAGATCTTTGTTGAGACCGCAGCGCAAAGCGTCGCCGTCGAGCACTAGGCTTTGTCGGCCTTGTTCGAACAACGCTGCCTGCAGGCCCTGGGCCAGAGTGGATTTACCCGACGCGGGCAAGCCGGTTAGCAAAATCGCCACACCGCGATGCCCATTGCGCGCCTCGCGTTGACCGCGCGTGATGCTCGCCGTCGGCGCCACCAGGTTATTTGGCGACGGCACGCGACACCGGTGTCGTGATGTTGCCCGCTGCCCACGCCGATTCACGGCTGGCCATCGCTGTAGCGATGGCTTGCACGCGGTCGGAGTCAAGCTGTTCAGGCAATGGGTCGAGCCCGGCGCTGGCAAAGATCTGGCCGTAGGCGTTGCGCAGGTCGGCGTAGGCCAGGTCGCGGCGTAGGTCGGCTTGCAAGGTGTTGAGCTCGCCCTGGATCAGATCGAGTTCGCCCAAACCAGCGGCTTCGTGTCGATTGCGTAGTTGGGTGAGGATTTGCCCGTCGATATTGGCCAACTGTTCGTTGGTCTTGAACTGGCGCACGGCGTCTTGATAGTTAGCGTTGGCCACGTAGATCTGAGCCAGCACCGCGATGGACATCGCCTGCCGTCGTGCGGTGGCGACTTCTTCACCGGCCTTGGCGACGTCGATGGCGGCGGGTGCGGAGATTACGTTGAACAGGTTCCAGGTGACCTTCGCACCGTAGTCAGCCCAGCGGTTGTCAGTCAGGAACGAGTTGCTGTCGTAATGCCCACCGGCGGAAAACTCCAGGCCCGGCAGCAAGCGCAGCATGGCTTTGCGGGTTTCGGCAGCGCTGATGCGGGTCTGGTAGTCCTGCTCCCGCAGCTCGGGGCGGTTGGCCAGGGCTTCCTGTTCCAGGCTGGCCAGGTTGACCTTCAACTGCGGCACACTGTAGTCGTCCGGCGTGGCCAACTTGAGTTCGCTGCCCATCGGCAGGTTGATCAAGGTGGCCAGTTCGGTCTTGGCCAGGGACAACGCACGGCGCTGCTCCTGCAATTGGCGGGTGGCTTCGATCAACGACCGCTGGTAACCGAGGGCTTGCACCGGGTCGCCGATGCGTTGTTCGCTCATGCTCTGGCTGTTGGTCTGGGCCTGGTCGACCCGCGCCATCAGGCTGTCGATCTGGGTCAGCAAACGTTCGGCTGCCACCGCGCGCCAATAGGCCGAGCGTACATCCTGGACGATGGTGTTGATCACCTTGCGTCGCCGCTCCTGGATGATCAGGCGCTGGTCGCCTTGCTGTTTGGCGCTGATGTAACTGACGCCGAAGTCGAGCACGTTCCACACCATGGTCAGGTCCGCCACGCGGCGGTCGCGGTCCTGGGAGGTCGACGGCTCCAGGGACTGGGTGCCAGTGAGCACGCTCTGGCTGCTGGAGGCGTTGGTGTTGTTGCGTCCGGCATAGCCTGCGGACAACGCCATGCGCGGCAGCATGTCGAAACTGGAGAGGTCCGATTGGCGTTTGGCCAAGGCCTCTTCCATGACCTTCAAGCGCCCTTCGAGGTTGTATTTCACCGCACGGGCCATGGCCTGGTGCAGGGTAAGCGGGCCATTCAGCGGCTCCTGGCCTTTGTACATGCCTTGCAGATCACTGCGGGCTCGCTGCTCACTGACACTGCGCTCAATCGGCTCACTGGTGACTGCGCAACCGCTGATCGCCAGCGCCAGCAAGCTGGCGCCGAACAACTTATGACGTGTATTCATCCTTGGACTGCCCCTGTTCCCGCGCCTGAAGTTAAGTGTGTTCAAGCCTGCATTTCGCTGATGCCGACCTGTTGCAGTGCATGCGCCAAGTCCATCACCTGGCGCTGTTCTGTGTCCTTGATCTGCTGCAATTGCTGACCGAGGCTCGGCGCGCCAAACACGCCGCGCAGCCCTTGGGCCGGATCGCCCTGGCCATTGATCGGATTGCTGTCGAACGCTTTTAGGACGCTGTCGTCACCGTGGGTTTCACGGCTGAACAGGCTCGACAAGGTGCTTGAACCAAACACCCCACCATCGCCGCCGCCAAAGCCCAGGAAACCGTTGGTATGGCCGTCGCCCGCACCATCGGTGCCGAACACCTGCGCGATATAGCTAGGCGCCAACGCCCCGTTGTGGATAAAGACGCTGCCTACCGGCGGCAAGCCCGCACCCAGCTCACGCTGCTCGAACAACGGTGGAAAGCCGATGAGAGAACCGAGGTTGCCGGTCGGCGCGCCAAACACCATTGGCTGCAACGGCTGGTTCGGTGCACCGAGCGGCGGTGCCGGGTTGGTGACGCGGAACAGCGGGTCGCCGGTCAGCGCCACGGTGTTGATCGTGTAGTTATTGGAGTTGGCATAGCCGCTGCCCGCGTTGCCCGCCAGATCATTCACCAAGCGGTTATCGAGGGTGATGAAGTTGCTAGGATCGTTGAGGTTGGCCGTTGGCGTCAGGGTCGCGGTCCATGTCTTGCCACCATCGCTGGTTGCCAGGTTGGACAAGGTACCGTTGGCCACGCTCAAGTCATCCAGATTGAAACCACTGACTTTCTCGCTGAAGGAGAAGGTCACGGTAGTAGTCTGGCCGACGGTCAGGTTCGGGTTGGCGATGCTGATGGTCGCGGTGGGGCGCTCAGCGTCGATGGCGTAGTTATTTGAGATCGCAATGCCACTGCCGGCGTTACCTGCGGTGTCGCTGACCTGGCTGGCATCCAACACGATCAGGTTGGTCGCGTCGGTGATATTCGCCGTTGGCGTCAGGGTCGCGGTCCAGGTCTTGCCGCCATCATGGCTCGCCAGGTTGGACAGCACGCCATTGGCCACGCTCAACTCCGAGAGGCTGAAGCCCGTCACGGCCTCGCTGAAGGCGATGGTGACCGTAGTGGTTTGCCCGATACTCAGGGCGCTATCGGCCACGGAGATGGTCGCAGTTGGGCGCTGAGTGTCGATGGCGTAGCGGTTGGAGTCAGTGATGCCGCTGCCCGTGTTGCCATAGGTGTCTTGCACACCGCTGTTGTCCAGGGTGATCAGGTTGGTGGTGCTGGTGAGGTTGGCCGTTGGGGTCAACGTCGCGGTCCAGGTCACGCCGCCGTCGCTGGAGGTCAGGTTGCTCAAGGTGCCATTGGCTACGTTCAGGTCAGCAGTGGTGAAGCCGTTGACCGCTTCGGAGAAGGTGATGGTGACTTGGGCCGTGTCACCGACCTTGAGCGCGCTGTGGTCGACCACAATGGTCGCCGTTGGCCGTTGGGTGTCGATGATGAAGTTGCCGGAATTCGTGACCCCATTGCCTGCGTTGCCCGCCAGGTCGTTCACACCCGCGTTGTTCAGGGTGATCAGGTTGGTGGTGTCGTGAATATTGCTGGTCGGGGTGAAGGTCGCCGTCCAGGTGATTCCGCCGTCCGTGCTGCTCACCGCCGAGAGGGTGCCGTTAGGCACGCTCAGGTCGCTGTTGTCAAAACCGCTGACGGCCTCACTGAAGGTGATGGTCACCGAAGAAGTCTGGCCGATGACCAGCGTCGGGTTGGCGACCACGATGCTGGCGGTCGGGGCCTGGGTGTCGATGTTGTAGGCATTGGACTGGGTAGTGCCCGTGCCGCTGTTGCCGGCCAAGTCGTTGATACCCGCATTATTCAGCGTGATGACGTCACCGGTGTGGGTCACACCGTTGCTGGGTATCAGGTTGGCGGTCCAAGTCACACCGCCATCGCTGGAGGCCAGGTTACTCAGGGTGCCATTGGTCACGCTCAGGTCGGCGGTGGTGAATCCACTGACTGCTTCGGAGAAAGTGATGGTGACTTGGGCCGTGTCACCGATCTTGAGCGCGCTATGGTCGACCACGACGGTCGCGGTCGGCCGCTGCGTATCGATACTGAAGTTGCCCGAGCTGGTCACGCCGCTGCCCACGTTGCCGGCCAAATCGGTCACGCCTGAGTTATTCAGCGTGATCACATTGGTGGTGTCGGTAATGGCGTTGGCCGGTGTGAACGTGGCCGTCCACGTCACGCCACCGTCTGCGCTGCTCACTGCCGAGAGTGTGCCATTGAGCACGCTCAAGTCACTGTTGTCGAAGCCGCTGACGGCCTCGCTGAAGGTTATCGTCACCAAGGACGTCTGGCCTATCGTCAGGGCCGGGTTGGCGACCACGATAGTGGCGGTCGGAGCTTGGGTGTCGACGTTGTAGGCATTCGACAACGTGGAGCCCGCTCCGCTGTTGCCGGCCAGATCGTTGAGGCCTGCGTTGTTCAGCGTGATGACGTCACCCGTGCGGGTCACGCCGTTGGTGGGCGTCAGGGTGGCGGTCCAGGTGATACCGCCGTCGGCGCTGCTCACGTTGCTCAAGGTGCCGTCGGCGACAGTCAGGTCGGCATTGGTGAAACCGGTCACCGCCTCGCTGAAGGTGATGGTCACCAACGATGTGCCGCCAATGTTCAGGCCGTTGTTGGCAACGACGATGGTTGCCGTTGGCCGCTGAGTGTCGATGGTGTAGTTGTTGGAGTCCGTCGTGCCACTGCCGGCGTTGCCGGAGCCGTTTACCACACCAGTGTTATCCAGCGTGATCAGGTTGGTGGCGTCGGTGATGTTGGCGGCCGGAGTGAAGCTCGCCGTCCAGGTGATACCGCCGTCGCTGCTGCTCACCGCCGTCAAGGTGCCGTTGGCGATGGTCAGGTCCGCGTTGGTGAAGCCGGTCACCGCCTCACTGAAGGTGATGGTCACCACTGAGCTTTCACCGATGTTCAACGCGTTGTTCGCCACGATGATGGTCGCGGTCGGCCGTATGGTGTCGATAGTGAAGTTGCCCGAGTTGGTGGTGCCAGTGCCGGCGTTGCCGGCCAGGTCGGCGATTCCGGTGTTATTCAGGCTAATCAGGTTGGTGGTGTCCTTAATACCGGCAGTCGGTGTAAAGGTAGCCGTCCAGGTGATACCGCCGTCCGAGCTGCTCACCGCCGTAAGGGTGCCATTGGGTATGGTCAGGTCGCTGTTGTTGAAACCGGTGACGGCCTCGCTGAAGGTAATGGTCACCACAGACGTCTCGCCGACTTTCAGCGCCGAGTCAGAGAGCACGATGGTTGCGGTCGGCCGCTGGCTGTCGACGGCGTAGTTGTTGGAGTCGGTGGTGCCGCTGCCGGCATTGCCAGCCAAATCGGCGATGCCGGTGTTATCCAGTGTGATGACGTTGTTGGCATGAGTGATGCCGTTCACCGGCGTGAGCGTCGCGGTCCAGGTGATGCCACCATCGCTGCTGCTCACCGCGCTCAACGTACCGTTATCAATCGTCAGGTCGGCATTGGTGAAGCCGGTGACCGCTTCGGAGAACGTCACTGTCACCAGCGACGTCTGGCCAATGCCAAGGGCCGTATCCGTCACCACAATGGTGGCGGTGGGGCGCTGGGTATCGATGGCGTAGTTGTTGGAGCTGGTAGTGCCACTGCCAGCATTGCCCGAGAGGTTCTGTACGCCGCTGTTGTCGAGGGTAATCAGGTTGGTGGCGTCGCTGATAGAGCTGCTCGGCGTAAAAGTCGCCGTCCAGGTGATACCACCGTCACTGCTGCTCACCGCCGTCAAGGTGCCGTTGGTAATCGTCAGGTCGGCATTGGTGAAACCTGTCACTGCCTCGCTGAACGTAATGGTGACTAATGAGGTATCGCCAATCTTCAGGGCGTTGTCCGCGACAATAACGGTAGCGGTCGGCCGCACGGTGTCGATGGTGAAATTGGGCGAACTGGTGGTGCCTGAGCCGGCATTGCCGGCCAGGTCGGCGACACCGGCGTTGGCCAGGGTAATGAGGTTGGTGGAGTCGTTGATACCGGCCGTCGGGGTAAAGGTGGCGGTCCAGGTGATACCGCCGTCGCTGCTGCTGACGGCCGTCAGCGTGCCATTTGGAACCATCAGGTCGGCATTGGTGAAACCGGTCACGGCTTCACTGAACGTAATAGTCACCAGCGAGGTTTCACCGGCGGTCAGCGTTGAATCGGCGACTACGATGGTGGCCGTCGGCCGTTGGGTGTCGATAGCGAAGTTATTGGAATCTGTGGTGCCCGTGCCGGTATTGCCGCTCAGGTCGGTGTAGCCGGTGTTGTTCAAGGTGATGTGGTTGTTGGCGTTGGTGATACTCGCCGACGGGGTGAATGTCGCGGTCCACGTGATGCCGCCGTCGCTGCTGCTGACCGCCGTCAGCGTGCCGTTGGCGATGGTCAGGTCGGCATTGGTGAAACCCGTGACGGCTTCACTGAAGGTGATGGTCACCAGTGATGTTTGACCGATCGCCAATACATTGTTGGCAACC
>NZ_JBOICG010000472.1:0-2356 GCF_050739995.1 Pseudomonas sp.
GGTCCGCCCTGCTCTTCAACCAGTCCTTGATGAAGGAACAGCAGTTGGTTCGACACTTTGCGTGCAAACCCCATTTCATGGGTCACCATGATCATGGTGCGCCCCTCTTCAGCAAGCCCCTGGATGACTTTGAGCACCTCGCCCACCACCTCAGGGTCAAGCGCCGAGGTGGGTTCGTCGAACAGCATGACTTCGGGCTCCATGGCGAGGGCGCGGGCGATCGCTACCCGCTGCTGTTGACCACCGGAAAGAAACGCAGGGAACTGATCGGCAACACGGGCAGGCAATCCGACTTTATCCAAGTACCGCCGCGCACGGTCTTCTGCGTCTTTTTTGCTGACGCCTAGCACCCGACGCGGGGCAATGGTGATGTTTTCCAACACGGTCATGTGTCCCCACAGGTTGAAATGCTGGAAGACCATGGCCAAGCGGGTACGCAGTCGTTGCAGCTCGCGGTCATCCGCCACACGTAATCCAGCATGATTTTTAACCATGCAAATTGGTTTGCCATCCAAACTCATGGCACCGTCGTTGGGTGTTTCGAGAAAATTGATACAGCGCAGGAACGTACTCTTTCCCGAACCGCTCGCGCCGATCAGGCTTATGACATCGCCCGTTTTGGCCTGCAGGGAAACACCCTTGAGTACTTCATGGGTACCGTAACTCTTGTGTAGTCCGTCAACCGTCAATTTGTACATGTTCGCAATCATCCTCTAAGCGGGTTGGGAGCGGCCCTGTCAGATACAGGGCTCAGTCAGTCGGCCCTAAAAAGGCCAGCCAATGACGTTCGGCAATTCGGAACACTCCGACCAACGCAAAGGTGACCGTCAGGTAAATCAGTGCCGCAATCCCAAACGATTGAAAGGTTAAAAAGGTCGCCGAGTTCGCGTCACGGGCAACTTTGAGAATGTCCGGCACCGTGGCGGTGAATGCCACCGTGGTTGAGTGCAGCATCAAGATCACTTCGTTGCTGTAATACGGCAGCGAGCGACGCAAGGCTGACGGCATGATCACAAACGCATAGAGTTTCCATCCCGAGAGGCCATACGCTTTTGCCGCCTCGACTTCGCCATGAGCGATGTTGCGAATGGCCCCGGCAAATATCTCGGTGGTGTAAGCGCACGTGTTCAGAGCGAAGGCAAGAATGGTGCAGTTCATTGCATCGCGAAAGAATGCATCCAACACAGGCTGAGCGCGTATTGCGGCGAGGCTGTAGATTCCGGTGTAGCAGATCAGCAGTTGGATGTAGAGCGGTGTCCCCCTGAACAGGTAGGTATAAAACTGCACCGGCCAGCGCACGTAAAACCTGGGGGACACGCGTGCGATCGACAATGGAATAGATACGATAAAGCCGATGAAAAGCGATGCGCTGAGCAACCATAGTGTCATGGCCAGACCAGTGATTTGCTGGCCATCGCTGTAGACGAATGACCTCCAGTACTCCTGCAGTAGTTCGATCATCGCACTGCCTCCCGTAAACCCGCGGCGTAGTGTTTTTCCAGACAGCGCAGGACGAAGTTGGAGATGCTGGTGATGATCAGGTAGGTCAGTGCAGCCAGTACCAGGAAAAAGAACAATTGATAGGTACTTTTTCCTGCGTCCTGGGCAGCCTTTACCAAATCAGCCAGGCCGATGATCGACACCAATGCGGTGGCTTTAAGAATTACCATCCAGTTATTACCCAGCCCCGGGAGGGCAAACCGCATCATTTGCGGGAATACCACGAAGCGAAAACGCTGGGCGCGACTTAACCCATAGGCAGTAGCGGCTTCGACCTGCCCACGGGGTACGGCCAGCATGGCGCCGCGGAAAGTTTCGGTGAAATAGGCGCCGTAGATAAAACCAAGGGTGATGATTCCTGCGACGAAGGGATTGATTTCGATGTACTGCCAGCCCCATGCCACTGTGATGACCGTCAGCCAGGTTTGCAGACTGTAGAAAATCAACAGCATCAGAACCAGATCCGGCACCCCACGAATCAATGTGGTGTAGAGCTGCGCGGGCATACGCAGCAGCTTGAGACTGGACAGTTTAGCGCTGGCGCCCATCAACCCGAGCAATACGCTAAGCAAAAGAGAGCACAGGGACAGCTTGACGGTCATCCAGGCGCCTTCGAGCAGCAGCGGGCCGAAGCCTTGCAAGCTGAATGCAGAGAGCCCCAATGCGCCTAATAATGTTTCAAACATGATCAACAACCTATAGCGAAAACGCCCATCCAGCGGACGAGCGCCGGGTGGTTATTTGCCGCTGTAAAGATTCAGATCGCCAAAATGCTGCTTCTGGATCGAATCATAGGTGCCATCGTCGTGAAGAGCCTGGATCGCTTTATCCAGCAAGGCCTTCAGCTCTGTATTGC
>NZ_JBOICG010000473.1:0-3329 GCF_050739995.1 Pseudomonas sp.
CCGCTGTGCAGGTTGCCCATGGTCGGCACAAAGCCAATGCGCTTGCCCGCACTGCGGGCGTGAGCCACTGCGGCCCGTAGTTCACGTACGGTTTTTACGGTGTTCATGCAGAGAATCCGTGTTCGGCACCCGGGAAGGTG
Organism: Pseudomonas sp.; assembly: GCF_050739995.1. Classification (GTDB taxonomy): domain Bacteria; phylum Pseudomonadota; class Gammaproteobacteria; order Pseudomonadales; family Pseudomonadaceae; genus Aquipseudomonas. The sequence continues at coordinate 141 of NZ_JBOICG010000473.1, forward strand.
ACAGCTTTGACTTCGCTGACATAGGCGCTCAATGCCGCGTGGATGCTGTCCTGGCCGGCCATGAAGTTCTTCACGAACTTGGGCACATGGCCGCTCATGGACAGGCCGAGCATGTCATGCACCACCAGTACCTGACCATCGGTCGCGGAGCCGGCACCGATGCCGATGACCGGTACTTTGACGGCTTGGGTGATTTCTGCAGCCAGTTCACTCGGAACGCACTCCAGCACGATCATTGCCGCGCCCGCCTGTTCCAGGGCAATGGCATCGGCGCGCATCTGACGTGCCTGGGCTTCATTACGGCCTTGTACCTTATAGCCGCCGAGGATATTCACCGACTGGGGCGTAAGGCCCATATGCACGCAAACCGGAACACCGCGCTCAGCCAGCAGGCGGATCGAATCGGCAAGCCACACGGCGCCTTCGATTTTGACCATGTGCGCGCCGGCTTGCATCAATTTGCCCGCGTTCTGGAACGTTTGCTCGACGGTGGCATAACCCATGAACGGCAGGTCGGCGATGATGAACGCGCCGTTGTTACCGCGCTTGACGCTGGCGGTGTGGTAGGCAAGTTCGTCGGTGGTAACAGGCAGGGTGCTGTCATTCCCTTGAAGAACCATGCCCAGGGAGTCGCCCACCAAAAGCACCTCGACCCCGGCCTGGCAGCTGGCGTGGGCGAAGGTGGCGTCGTAGCAGGTCAGCATGGTGATTTTTTCACCTTTGAGCTTGAGGTTCTGCAAGGTGGTCAGGGTAATGCTTGGCATGAAAAGGGTCCTCGTTCAGGCGCTTGGAAACAGCGAGTAACGCGCGTGAGTCTTCGTTTATACAGGCGCACTGTCTTGAGAGCAGTGCTTATAAGGCCTGGATTGCGCCCTTCAGCGCCGGTATGGCGGTAGCGGGACGCCTATAGTCGTGAGGAGGACACGGGAAGTCAATTGGATGTGTTACCGCATTGTTACGATGGCGGTGTTACCGCTGTTACTGACGCGATTCAGCAGGGAAATACGGTTTTTACCGCACCGAAGCTCCCACATTGACCGAGTCAGTCTTGCGGGATGCGTTCCAACCCTACAAATGGACAGGCCGTCAGCAGGTCGCTGAAGTATTGGCCATCAGGCAGTTTCAGGTCGATGGGCGCCAGCTCTGCCAGCGGATACAGCACAAACGCCCGCAAATGCATCTGGTAGTGGGGCACCTTCAGGCGCGGCTCATCGATCAGGCGATCACCGAACAGCAAGATGTCCAGGTCCAGCGTGCGCGGGCCCCAACGCTCCAGGCGTTCACGACCCTGATCGTTCTCGATGGCTTGCAGCGCCTCGAGCAGTTCCAGTGGCGCCAGGCTGCTATCCAGGGCCGCGACGGCATTGGTGTAGCGCGGCTGGCCCGGGAGCAGGGAGTCACTTTGATAGAACGCCGATACACCGGCGAGGGTTGTACCTGGCAATAGCGCCAACGCCTGGATGGCGTTGCGCAATTGCTGTTGCGGGGCCGCGAGGTTGCTGCCCATGCCGACGTAGATCCGTTCCACGTTTATTCGCCCGAAGCATCGGCGCCGCTGCGCTTGCGCTTGGTTCCACTGCGGCGCCGTTTTTTCGGACCTTCGCCTTCACCTTTGCTGCCGAGGTCGCGAATCATGTCGCGGCGCTGGCTATCGTTGGCGTCCTGGTAGTCCGTCCACCATTCGCCCAGGCCATCGGTCTGTTCGCCGGCGCTTTCGCGCAGCAACAGGAAGTCATAGCCTGCGCGGAAACGAGGGTTGTCCAGCAGCAAGTCGGCGCGTTTGCCACTGCGGCGCGGCAGGCGCTCCTGCATGTCCCAGATCTCACGGATCGGCATGGTGAAGCGTTTCGGAATGGCAATGCGCTGGCACTGATCGGCGATCAGCTCGTGAGCGGCTTCCTGCATCGCAGGAATAGGCGGCATGCCACGGTCCTGCAGGCGCAGTACACGCTTGGGCAGTGCCGGCCACAACAGGGCGGCAAACAGGAACGCAGGGGTCACCGGTTTGTTCTGCTTGATGCGCAGGTCGGTGTTGATCAGCGCTTCGCTGATCAATGTGTGGGTGTACGTCGGGTTATATTCCAGGGCCTCGGCGCTGGCTGGGAACAGGGGATCGAACAACTGCAGGTCGACAAGCATCTCGAACGTGTCGGCGGCGTAGCCCGAGAGGAACAGCTTCAGCACTTCCTCGAACAAACGCGCCGAAGGAATTTCGCGCAGCATGGGCGCCAGTTCGCGAATCGGCGCGGCGGTGTGCTTCTCGATACCGAAGTTCAGCTTGGCGGCAAACCGCACCGCTCGCAGCATGCGTACCGGGTCTTCCTGGTAGCGCTGAACCGGGTCGCCGATCAGGCGGATCAGGTTGTTGCGAATGTCGTGTACACCATTGGCGTAATCGAGGATGCGCTCGCTGACCGGGTCGTAATACAAGGCGTTGATGGTGAAGTCGCGGCGTTGCGCGTCTTCTTCAAGGGTGCCATAGACATTGTCCCGCAGGATGCGCCCGCTTTCGTTGCGGGAAGACTGGTTGGTGTCTTCCTCTTCATCGTTTTGCGGGTGGTTGGCGCGGAACGTCGCGACCTCGATGATTTCCCGACCAAAGTGGATGTGCACCAGTTTGAAGCGGCGGCCGATGATTCGCGCATTGCGAAACTCGGCGCGCACTTGCTCGGGCGTGGCACTGGTGGCGACGTCGAAGTCCTTGGGCGTGATATTGAGCAACATGTCGCGTACGCACCCGCCCACCAGGTAAGCCTGGTAGCCGGCGTTCTGCAAACGTTCGACGATGTTCACTGCATAACGGCTGAATTGAGCGCGTTGCAGCGAATGCTGGCTGCTATTGAGCACTTCAGGCGTGCTGCGTTTGTGTTGCGTACGACGCAAGGGAGAACGGAATGACTGGAACAACTTCTTCAGCATGGGATGCACTGTTTGAAGGAATGTTCGGCCATAACGAAGAATGACCGCATGATGGGCGGGGATTCTAGCATTTAGTCAGGTGATGGTGTAGGAACAAGCTGCAAGGCTTGAGCCAGAAGCCTAAAGATGTTGCGCAGGGGGCAAATTGCAGAAACTACAAGGGGAGCCGAAGCTCCCCCAGAAGTAGTTGCGTGCTCTATTTTTATTATTGATTTCGGGCTTCTTGTTTTTGTTGATCGCCCTCGCCATGAAGCTTCACCTTCATGACAC
>NZ_JBOICG010000474.1:0-10921 GCF_050739995.1 Pseudomonas sp.
GAGCTGGCTTGCCTGCGATATCGGTATGTCAATGACTGAAGCATCGAATGACACGACCTCATCGCAGGCAAGCCAGCTCCCACCTTCAAATTGCATCGTTTTGGCGAATGTCTTTCGCACTCAAAAGTTGTAGGAAACCCGGCTATACAACGTGCGCCCGAACGGGTCGGAATAGCGCGGGTCGTAGCCACTCTGGAAGGTCGAGGTCTGGTTGCTGAACGGCGGTTCGCGGTCGAACAGGTTCTGCACGCCGACCGTGACTTGGGCGGTGTCGCGCCAGGTGTAGGTGCCGGCCAGGTCCCAGACGCTCCAGGCGCTGACCTTGTCGTGATACGCACGGTTGTAGTCGTTGTAGCCACTGGTGTAGCGGTTGGTCAGAGAGGCGCCGAGCGGGCCTTTGCTCCAGGTGCCGGTCAGGCTGTGGCGCCAGCGGGCCACGGCCCCCGCCGAGGCGAAGTCACCGCCGCGGTAGTCACCAAGCTTGTCGATGAACGCGCCCTTGAGCTGCTGCTGGTACTCGTAGCTGTTGACGTAAGTGCCTTGCAGGTTGGCGCCGAACAGGCCCAGCCTGGACTCGGGAAAACGGTAATCGACGCTGACGTCCACGCCATTGGTCTTAACCTTGCCCAGGTTGGCCAGCCCGGTGACGATGTGGTCGATCGAACCATCGGCCTTGCGCACGATGCGCTCGGGGTACAGGTCGGGCTGTTCGAACACCGCCGACTCGGGGAATTCGGCGATCTGGTTGGCGATCTTGATCCACCAGAAATCCAGGCCCACGGACAGATCGCGTACCGGCTGATAGACAAAGCCCAGCGTCACGTTGCGCGCCGTCTCGGGACTGAGGTCCGGGTTGCCGCCCGTGCGGCTGAAGAACTGCTGGGCACAGTCGCGGTTGGCCAGGCCGCCGTTGCTCGGTGAGCCGCCGGCGCACAGGCGCGGGTCGTTGTAGTTGGCGTTGGTGAAGCCGGTGCTGTTCGGGTTGTACAACTCATACAAGGACGGCGCACGAAACCCTTCACTGTAGGCACCGCGCACCACCAACTCACGCCACGGTTGGAAGCGGAACGAGTACTTGGGGTTGGTGGTGTTGCCGAAGTCGCTGTATTTGTCGTGCCGCAACGCCGCCGACACTTCCAGGCTGTCGAGCACCGGCACGTTGACCTCGGCGTACTGCGCCGACACCGTGCGGTCCCCCGCAACGCTGCCGGCCGGGTCGATCCCCAGGCTTTGCACATTGGCGGCAAAGTCTTCAAAGACCTGGTGAAAATCCTCCTTGCGGTATTCACCGCCCAGTGCCAAGGCCGAGGGTCCGGCGCCAAACCAATCGCCAATGTCACGGCTCACGCGCCCATCGAGGCTTTTAACCCGGCCGACGGCCGTGGCGTAGTCACCGTCCACCACACTGGCATCGAGCAATGCCCTGCCCGCCGCCGACTGCGGGCCGAACGGATTGATCACGCCGGTATTGATGCCGTTGGCCACCGCGCGGTCATCCACATAACCGCTTTGGATCGCGTTGGTGACTTTGTTCTGGTTGTAGGCCGCGCCGACGTTGTAATCCCAACCCGCCGCCGTGCCCTCGAACGTCAACAGCAGACGCTGGCTGACGTTATCGTCCTCATGCTTACGCGGTCCCACCTCGCTTTCGCGCCAGTTCACATCGACCGGTTGGGTCGGATCGAGGGCAAAGTGGGTTGGCCCCGGTGTGATGCCGTTGCCAGGGTAGAACGGCGTGCCGGGCTGCACTTGCAACCCCTGCAACAAGCCCGGGCCGATCTGGGTGCGGTTGAGATTGCGTGCCCAGAAGTATTCGAGGCTGGCAGTGTGATCGTCGGCCAGCTTGGCGCTGGCCTTGCCGAAGAACGAGGTTTTTTCGGTTTCCGGCACCAGGTCCAGGTAGCTCCACAACGATTGTCGGCAAATGCCGCTGCGGGCGATCAAGCCGGGCGCGTTGCAACCGGACGCGGCCAATGGGTTGCTGGCATTCGAGCCCTGGCTCCAGTTGGCCGGCGAAGACACACCCGATGAGTAATCCAGGCCACGGCCCGGCTGATAGTTGTAGGTGTAGTCACGGTCTTTGGCTTTGAGGCTCTGCTGTTTGTCGTGACTGACCACGCCGAACACGTTGAAGCGATCCTCCTCCAGGTCACCGAAGCCCCAGCTGCCGCTGATGTTGTGGGTGTCACCCCCACCGGAATGGGTCGGTGTGCTGCCGCCCACGGTCAGTTGGCCTTCGGTCACGCTCTTCTTGGTGATGAAGTTGATCACCCCGCCGATGGCGTCCGTGCCATACAGCGCCGAGGCACCGTCGCGCAGGACTTCCACACGGTCGATGGCGGCAAACGGGATTGTATTGAGGTCGACGCCCGATGCATTGATCGCGCTGGTCGCGTTATTACTCAGGCGCCGGCCGTTGAGCAGCACCAAGGTTTTGTTGGGGCCGATGCCACGCAAATCGGCATACGCCGCGCCGCCGCTGCTGGAGCCAATCGAACGGCCAGAACCCACCGAAGATTGGTTGGCGGCAATGCGACTGACCAGTTGCTCGGTGGTGGTGACACCCTGTTTTTTCAGCTCGTCGGTGCGCAGGATCGTCACCGGCACAGCGGTTTCCGCATCGACCCGGCGGATGGCGCTGCCGGTGACTTCGATGCGTTGCAGTTGCGGGATCAGCGAGGGACTTTCGTCACTCTGCGGGTCAGCCGCCGCCACGGTGGCGGCGGCGAAGGTCAGTAGAAAACCAATGTGTTTGGGTTCAAGCATGGCGTCGAGGGCTCCCTGTCCAATGTCTGGGTATGCAGGGTTGTGCGTCGACGCCGAGGTTTTTATAGAGGCCCGTTTAGACCGTTAACGCATGTGCTTATGCTACTGGCCGAAGTGGTAACTCACGTCCAGCCACACCTGCCGGCCATAGGGGTCGTAGTTGCCGACCGGGTAATAGGGCCAGCCGGCAGAGTCGTCATGCTTGTAGGTGTTGAACAGGTTGTTGACGGTCAGCCCGACGCTGGCCTGGGTGTTGACTTGGTAGCGCGCACTGGCGTTGAAGGTGGTCCACGGCGACAAGCGCCCGTCACCGGCGCCGTTGGTCACGCTGCCATAACGCAGCGCCGTGAGGGTGCTGGTGAAGTGTTGGTAATCCCAGGTCAGGCTGGCATTGACCTTGCTGCGCCAGTCGTAGTTGTTGGTGCTGCTGCGCAGGTTCTGGGTTTGTGCTTCGTCCGACTCCTTGAGGTAGTGGGACAGCACCAGGCTGTAGCCGATGGTTGAGCTGAACGCACCGTATTGCCCCGCGCCCCAACGGATATTGCTTTTCAAATCCAGGCCACTGGCCCGTTCGCTGGCGGCGTTGATCGCGTTGACATACACCTGTTGCAGTTTGTTCGGGTCGACCGCCGCCGTACTCGCATTGCGCTGCACGCGAGCCAGCACGTCGGCGCAGGTGGCCGCATCGAGCAAGCCGTTGCGGCATTGGTCTTCCTGTTGCAACAGGCGGTTGATGTCGACGGTGGTCAGCAGGTCTTTGATCTGCACGCGCCAGAAGTCGGCGGAGAAATCGAACTGCGGCGACGGCGACCACACGAAGCCATAGGTCCAGGATTTACCACGCTCGGAAGCCAGGTCCGGGGTGCCGCTTTGGGTGTAGTCCACGCGTCCGCGATCACAGGCGCCCTCAAGGCCCTTGCTGCAACCGTAGTAATCGATCTGGTCCGGTTTGTAGCCCTTGGTGGGGGCTTGATACAGGTAATTGAGGTCAGGCGCGCGGAAGCTGGTGCCGTAGCTGCCGCGAAACAGCAAGCTGCTGATGGGCCGCCATTCCAGGCCCAGGTTGTAGGTTTTCTGCTGCTCGGAGCGACCACTGAATTTGTATTGGTCCCAACGCCCGGCAGCCGATGCCAGCAAGGTATCGGTCAGCGGAATGCTGAACTCACCACCGGCCGCATAACGGTCGCGAGCGCCGCCCGAGTTGCGGGTGGGCGTGGTGTTGTAGAAGGTACCGTCATTGAGTTGGTCATCGGCATGCACGCTGTAGGACTGGCGCCCCACTTCGGTCACGCCGGCAAAGCCCACCGGCCCGGCAGGCAGCTCGAACAGGTCGCCGTTGATGTTGGCACTGAAGGTCTGAGACACCGACTTGCTCTTTTGCACCAGGTTGCCGCGAAACTGCCGCCATTGTTCCTCAGTCAGCGGCTGGTCCAGGCGCGAAGGGTCCGGGGCAAACACCGGATGCCCATCCTGGGTGCCCAACTGCGGCCCCAGATAATAATCGCGGATGCCACTCAACGGCGTGTAGCGGGTGCTACGAGTGCTGCTGTACTCGGAGCGGTTCGCGGCGATCTGATAACCCCAGCCGGTGTCGGCTATTTTGTCTTCCAGGCCCAGGGTGCCGGTCCATGACAGCTCGCGCCATTTGCTGTTGTTGCTGGTCTTGCCGCCGATTTCTTCACTGGCGAAGGTACGCGACCAGCGCTCCAGGTTGCCGGTGTTCTGGTTGATGAAATCGGGCGAGGTGAAACTCGGCCCACGGGTGTTGTTCTGGATATGGTCGAAGCCGAACAGCAGGTCGGCGAACACCTTGCCGCTGTCGCTGAAATGCCAGGTACCCCGGGTGTAGCCGTCGTAGTTTTCCTTTTGTGCCTGGATAGTGGAGTAGTCGTTGTAGTACTGGTTGGTGGTGCAGCGGTTGCCGGTGTTGCCCAGTTTGCCGTTGAAGATCCCGCCATAGGCCGCACAGCCAGGGCCGAGGTAGGCACCGGTGTCGAGGTTGCGCCGGTAGCCGACGTTGACCGGCGGACCGTCGGTCATGAAGCCACGCTGGTTGGCCCAGATCGGTTGGCGGTTGCTCAGTTCCAGGCCGAACACGCCGTCGAAATCGCCCCAGCTGTCACCGCCGCTGATCTGCAGGCGCTGGTTGTCACCGCCGCCGCGCTCGGCATAACCGCCGCGTACGTTCACATCCACACCGCTGAGTTTGTCCTTGAGGATGATGTTGACCACGCCGGCAATGGCGTCAGAACCGTACACCGCCGACGCGCCGCTGCTGAGGATCTCGATGCGCTCGATCATCACCGCCGGAATGTTCGCCAGGTTGGTGAAGTTGACCGTGCCGTCGTACGCCGTGGGGTAGTCGGCCACACGTCGGCCATTGATCAACACCAGCGTATGGTTCGGCCCCAACCCGCGCAGGTTGAGGGCGCTGGCGGCCGGTTGGAAGGTGTTGCCGTAGTCTTCGCCCTGGGTCATGCCGGTGTTCTGGGTTTGCGAGGCGATGGCGTCATAGACGTTCTTGTAGCCACGGCTGGTGATCTCTTCGCCGCTGATCACCGTGACCGGCGACGGCCCTTCGACCTGCGCGCGGGCGATGCGTGAGCCGGTGACCACGACTTTTTCCAAGGCCACATCCCCCGGTACTTTAGCCGCCGTCGGTGCCGCCTTGACCGCCGCCGTCGGCGTCTTGGCCACCCGGCGCAACACCCAGCCGCCGTCACCGCTAGGCAGCGCTTCCAGGGCCGAGCCACGCAGCGCTTGTTGCAACGCCTGTTCGGTAGTGAAGGTGCCGCGCACCGGCGCACTGCTCAAGCCTTGCACCAGGTCTTGCTGGAAGGAAATGATCTGCCCACTGCTGCGCGACAGGGTCAACAGCGCCTGGTCGAGCGGGCCGCTGGCGATATCGAAGGCAAACGTCTGAACCTGCGCGGCCGCCGCCAACGGCTGCCCGAGGGCAATGGTGCCGTGGCCGTACAGCGTCATGCCAATCGCCAAAGACAGTGCCGCCAGAGAGGCGCGACGCGGGTGTGTGAAATGCATGGTTAAGCTTCCCATCAGTGATGTCCGTTTGGTGGGTTGAACAACCAATCAGGGGTTTTTATAGGTCGGCGTTAGGCCAAAAAAGCATGGGGTTATAACGCTCGCGAGGATGACGCACAGGCAGGCAAACCCATGCCTGCATGGGGTTGTGCAACAACCTCGGGATTTTTATAGAGCCTGCGATGAATTTTTATCGACGGTCGATGCTGACCCAATAGGCACTGTGCTGGTCGATCTGCACCGGTAAGGATTTAGCCAGCAATTGCAGGGCGCTGTCGGTGTCATCCAAGGGGAAGATCCCGCTCAAGCGCAAGCTCGCCGCTGCGGGGCTGACGCGGATGATGCCGCGCCGGTAATCACGCAACGCGTCCACCACCTCGCCCAAGGAGCGGTCGCGCACCTCCAGCCGGCCCTGGGTCCAGGCGGCTTCGCCACCGCTCGCAGCCTCCAGGGTCAGGATGCCCTGGGCGTCGAATGTGGCTTTCTGGCCGGCACTGAGCACCTGCACCGCACCGCTACGCGTGGTGATTTCAACCTGGGAGTGCTGCATGACGATCTGGGTGTGCGCCTGCCCCTGCTGCACCAGGAAGCGCGTGCCCAAGGCGCGCATTTGGCCGTGTTCGGTTTCGACGATAAACGGCCGATGGCTGTCTTTGCTCACATCCACCCACAGCTGCCCCTCCAGCAACTGCAACAACCGTTGCCCAGCATCAAAGTGCGGCATCACTTTGCTGCGTGCCGCCAGGGTCAACGCGCTACCGTCCTCCAGGGTCACACTCAAGCGCTCAGCGGTGCCGGTGCGCAACGCGCCTAACGGCAGCCAGCCGTCGGATAGCCGCGTCACCAGCCCCGCAAACGCCGCGACGCCCACCAACGCCAAGGTATTACGCATAAAACCACGACGGCCCGACGGTGCATTCAAGGTGTGCAACAGGCTGTCGCGGGGCATACGCCGCAACTCGTCGTTGCCCAGTATGGCCATGCCGCTGCCCATGCGGTTGAACACCTCTGCCCGCCTTGGGTCGCCTTCGCGCCAACGCCGGAATGCCGTGTGTTCCTGGGCACTGGCATGGCCGGATTGCAGCAGCGCCATCCATTGCGCCGCCTCCTCGATCATCGCCTCGTCCGGCGCTTTAGAACTCATGGTTGCGCCATCGCCAGGTAGCAACGCTTGAAGGCATCGGCCATGTATTGCTGAACCCGGCTCACTGACACCTGCAACCGCTCGGCAATCTGTACATAGGTCAAACCATCCAACTGGTGATACAGGAACGCCGCCTTGGCCTTGGCCGACAACCCGCTGAGCAAACGGTCCACCTCCAGCAGCGTTTCGATCAACAGCAAACGTTCTTCAGGCGAGGGATGCACCACCTGCGGCGCCAGGGCCAACGCTTCAAGATAGGCCCGCTCAAGGTCCTGGCGACGCCAGCCTTCATACATCAGCCGTCGTGCGATGGTGGTCAGCAAGGCACGCGGCTCGCGGATCGCCGCCGGGTCCGGCAACGCCAGCACCCGCAAGAAGGTTTCCGAAGCAATGTCCTGAGCCCCATGGGGGCAACCCATGGCCCGGCCAACACGGGAACACAGCCAGCTGTAATCACTCTTGAACATCTGCCCGATCAGGCCGAAATGTGGGTTCTGGTTCACACCCATGACATGCTCCGTGCGGATTACGGCCGTTCAGCCTTGCTGTTGAAGCGCGATGGGAAGTCATCGCGGCAAGGCCGGACTGTGCATGATCTTCGGCTAGGTCAGGAAAGAATAAAAAATTTCAAAGAGCTTCGTTATTGGCATATGCCGAAAGGAGCGCAAGTCTGCGTCCTATTTGGCAAACGCATACTCCCCGCCCTGCTCTACCGCCTTGCGATAAGCCGGACGTGCCTGGAAGCGCTGCACCCACGCCGCCAGGTTCGGATACGCCTGCAGCTTGCCCTGGGCCCTGGCGATTTCGCCGATAAAGCTCATCTGGATATCCGCACCGCTTAACTCGTTACCCACCAGATACGGCGTATCCGCCAGCACGTCGTTCAGGTAACCCAGGTAATTGGCAACCTCCGACTCAATGCGCGGATGCAGCGGCGCACCCGCCTCACCCAAGCGGCCGACATAGAGATTGAGCATCAGCGGCAGCATGGCCGAGCCTTCGGCGAAGTGCAGCCATTGCACGTATTTATCGTAGGTGGCGGTGCTGGGATCGGGTTGCAAACGGCCTTCACCGTGACGACGGATCAGGTAGTCGGTGATCGCGGCGGACTCGATCAATACCAGGGCGCCATCTTCGATCACCGGGGATTTGCCTAGCGGGTTGATGGCCTTGAGTTCGGGCGGCGCGAGGTTAGTCTTGGGGTCGCGGTGGTAACGCTTGATTTCATAGGGCAGGCCGAGTTCTTCGAGCAGCCAGAGGATACGTTGCGAGCGCGAGTTGTTGAGGTGGTGGACAGTGATCATGGTAGCTCCGCTAAGCGAAAGTGGGGTGTCTTGCAAAGAGACTACGCCAACGCCCGGGAGTGCCGACAATTCATTCACGGTGTTTTTGCTCTTTGTAGTGAGTGGGCTTGCCCGCTCACTACAAAGAGCCACCACTCAGTCCAAGCGAAAGCGCGCCGTGTTATCGCTCAACGCCCGGCTGCCTTTGCTCAAGCTATCCGCCGCCAGGTTCACCGCCCGTGCGCCGTCGAGCAGGCGCCCTGCGGCCTGGTCCACTTGTTGGATATTGCCGCTCACTTCATCCGCCGTAGCGGCCTGTTCTTCCACTGCCGCCGCGATCTGCGCCAGGGTGTCGGTAACGTTTTGCACGGCGCCGGCGATTTCGCCCAGGCGCGTGCCCAGGCCAGTGACGGATTCGGCATCGGTCAGGGCCTGGTCGCACGCAGCCCCCATCAGGCTCACGGCCTGGCTGACCGTGGCGCGCAAACTGTCCACTGTCCCGGCGATCTGCGCGGTGGAGGCCTGGGTGCGTTGCGACAGGCTGCGTACTTCGTCGGCCACCACGGCAAACCCTCGACCCTGTTCGCCGGCGCGGGCAGCTTCGATGGCGGCGTTGAGGGCCAGCAGGTTGGTCTGTTCGGCAATACCACGAATGGTGTCGACCACCGATTGAATCTGCTGGCCTTGCTGGCTGACCTGCTCCAAGGCGTTGGCGGTGTCGGTCAGGCGCTGGTTGAGCTGCTGGATGCTCGCCGTGGTGCGCTGGCTGTCGCGGCTGCTGTCCTCGGCAATGCGCCGAGTGTGCTGTGCACTTCCAGAGGCCTGTTCACAGCTCCTGGCGACGCCCATTGAAGTGGCGGCCAATTGGGTGGCGGCGGCAGCGATCTGGCTGATTTGGTGTTGCTGGTCTTCGACCTCGGTGAGGGTACTGCCCGATTGCGCGTTAAGGGTCAGTACGGCCGAACCGAGTTGTTGGGTTTCGTGATTGACCCCCAGCAGACTGGTGCGCAATTGCACCACGGCGACGTTGAGTGCGGTGCTGATCAGCGCCAGTTCATCGCGGCCCTCCACCGCCACTTCGACGCACAGGTTACCGTCACGCAAGGACTCGGCCAGTGTGGTGATACCGCTGGCGCTGCGGCGGATCGAGGCTTGCAGGCACATGAACAAGTACAGCGCCGCTAACGCCAACAAGCTGAACGTCGCCGCCACCGGAATGAACTGCTTGAGCGACTGCTCGCGGTAATAATCCAGGCGTGCATCCAGCGCATGCAGTGACTGGCTGCGCAGCGCGCCCAGTGCACCGAGCATGGCGTCGACACTGCTGTCGAACGCGGCGGTGTCGAGTTTGATGGTGCCGCCGAACACGCCCTCGTCCAACGCCTTGAGTTGGTTATCGAGTAATTGCAGGCTGGCTTCGTATTGCGCGCTCCACGGCTCAAGTCCCGGATATTGCTTGGCCTTGAGCGAAGCGGCAGCCTTGACCAGTTGGTCTCGGGCGTCGCCGATGCGGCCACGCAGGTCACGCATCTGCAACCGGCTTTGCAAGGTGAACTGCCCCGAGGCGATGGATGACTCACCGACACTGGCGGTGCGGCCAATGCGCTCGATCAGGTCTGGGGTGTGCTGGCTGGAGATCTGCATCAGCAGGTAGGTTTCCAGCCACGGGTCGAGGATCAGGCCGGTGTCCAGCGTGATCTGTTCGCGCAGGGTTTGCATGGCAGTCAGGGCGGCGGTGAAGCGGTCATAGCCGTCCGGCCACCAGCCCACGGTGCGCAGGGACTGAGTGTCCATACCCTTGACGGTGGCTTGCAAGGACTCGAAGCGCGCCAAGGTGTCGGCACTGGCGCGCGGGGTGTTGAGCGCATCGCCCAGGGCTTGCAGGCTTTGCAGGATCAGCGGGTTGCCGGCATCGACCTTATCCATCGCTGCCTGTGCGGCGGGGGTTGGCGTGTGCAGGATGTCCAAGGCTTTCCAGCGTGCGGCGAGGTTGCGTTGCGCGGTGAGTTGGCCGTCGAGCATGTCCAGGGCCAACAGCTGGCGAACGCCCGACTGTTCACTGGCAATCACCGCGAGCTTGTCACGATAGTCCAGCCCGATCAGCCACAGGCTTCCGGCCAAGGGCAACATGAACAGGAAGAACAGGATCTGGAACTTGCGCGCAAAACCGAAACGACCGAGCAGACGGATACCGGGTGATAAAAGACTGTGCATGGCCGACCACTCCCCAAACCCACCTAGAAATGACTAGAAGCAAAATGCCATGTCATTGATTAAACTGGCTCAAGCAAGATACGGGCCGTTGGTGCTGAGGCTGGAGACAGGCGCTTTTGCGCTGAGCTCTCTATGAGCTGCGCCCGAAAATGGGGCGAAAGCACTCAGTGTGGCGTGCACGCCTGTAACCACCTGGGACGAACCTTGGGTTTTTATGTTTTCAGCAAAGGATTTGCCCATGCAACGCATCATCATCCTCGGCAACGCCGGCAGCGGTAAATCAACCCTGGCCCGTGAACTGGGCAAGCGCCTCACGGCTCCGGTGGTACACCTGGACACGTTGTTCTGGGAACCGAACTGGATAGAAGCCGCTAACTACTTCTAACGTGAGCGGATTCAGCTGGCCATTGTCTCGGTCCGGTGGATCTGTGAAGGCTATTACGCTCGGCGGACCTTTGACCTGCGCCTGCCC
>NZ_JBOICG010000475.1:0-2917 GCF_050739995.1 Pseudomonas sp.
CGCCGCCTTCGCGAGCAAGCCCGCTCCCACACGTTGAAGTTTTTAAGCTTCAGATCAGGTGCAGGTGGTTATCCCAAAGCCCAGCAGGCAGCTCTAACGGTGTGGCGACCAACTGTTTCTGACGGCAATCGTAGAACCGGCAGCGCCCTTGACCGGAAGTGACGACAAAACCATCCGCCACCGCACCCACGCCGGCACAATCGGGTAACGGCCCATCCAGGCGCAGCTCACCGCTGTCCATGTCCCAGATAAAAAAGCGATTACCCCGTGGTGCGGTCAGTGCTACCAGGCGCAGTTCGCTGTGCACGGCGACGCTGGCGGTGTAGTGCCCCATGGCCTGCAACTGCTCATCGGCCACCGGGAACGCCACGAACGGTTGGCCTGGCCGCTTGATCGCCAGCAACTCGGAGCGCTCCTGGGACGGCCCCATGAATTGCTGCCCGGTGAGAATGGTGCCATCGCTGGCGATTCCCATGTGGCGCACGCTGTTCATTTGCTGACCGAGGGTTTCCTTGCTGATCAGCGTGCCATCGCGGTGCATCAGCACCAGGCTCGGCTCCATGGCGTTGAGGTTCATCTCCACACGGCTTTCGGCCTCGGTGCGGATACCACCGTTGGCCACCACCAGGGTTTCGCCGTCGGGCATCCACGACACTTGGTGCGGGCCAATGCCATGGGTGGCGATCTCACCGCTGTGCACCAGCCGCTCACCCTCGAACTTGTACACGCCGAGCAAGCCACGGCCGGGGTCGGATGTGTCGTTCTCGGTGGCGTACAGCCAGTCGCCGCTTTTGTGAATCACCGCGTGGCCATAGAAGTGGCGATTGGTGTTCGAGGTGATGGTCTGCAGCAACCCGCCGTCGCGCAAATCGATCAGGTAACTCTCGGTGCCCGGGCGACGGGCCACGAACAGTGCAATCGGCAGCGTCGGGTGGTTGATGATGTCGTGGCAGCGTTGGCCGACCTGGGTGGCAAACACTTGCTTGCCATCCAGGCGAAAACCCACGGCGTAGTGCTTGCCGTCGGCATCATCCCGCGCCGAGAGCAGCAGCGGGCCTTTGTCCTTCTGTTTGAACAATGTCCAGCCACCCAGTGTGAGCGCACTGAGCAGCACGCTGCCAACCGCCAAAGCCTGTCGCCTGAGCATCATCAGTCACCGTCGTTGGCGTTAAAGCCCAGTTGGATGCCCAGCGCCTTGGCCAGCTCAC
Organism: Pseudomonas sp.; assembly: GCF_050739995.1. Taxonomy (GTDB): domain Bacteria; phylum Pseudomonadota; class Gammaproteobacteria; order Pseudomonadales; family Pseudomonadaceae; genus Aquipseudomonas. The sequence goes on from NZ_JBOICG010000475.1 coordinate 1,209, forward strand.
CTTCGTGCAGGCGGTGAACGACATTGAGGCTGTCGTAGAGGTCGTTGAGCTGTTGGCGCCCGGCGTCGTCGGCCAACAGTTCATTGAGCGTACGCTGGTTGCTGGCGAACAGTTTCAGGGCTGCGGCATAGGCGGCGTCGATCTTGTCGGCCAACGGCTTTTGATCCGACGGCAGCAGGCTGCGCAAGCCTTTGTTGTCCACACCCACCCATACGGTTTGCGCGGCGGCGAGGCTGGCTTCCAGGCTCTGCAGGGACGACTGGCTGCGCCATGCATCGGCCTGGAACGGCTGCGGGATGCCTTTGGTCTGGCGGCCCATCGGCGTGCCGAGTTTTTTCTTCAGGGTGTCCAGTGCGGTGACCTGGACGCGCAGTAGGTCGGCAATGGCTTCGTGGGAATCGGCGTAGCGCTGGTTGGGAAACTTGGTCATCTGCGCGAGCATGCCGTCGGTGCTGTTCCAGCTGGCCAGGATCTCTTCGGCCAGGGTTTTCTGGCGCTCGCCGATGGCCACCAGCAGTGGACAGTAGCGGGCCTTTTGCACTTCATTGGCGACGTCGGTCTTGGCGTCGTAGAGGATGTATTCGTAGGCAGACAGGCCCTGGACCACGACGCTGGACTTGGCCAGGGCGGCGCCATCGATCTGCGGCTGGGCGCTGACCAGTTGCTCGACCTGGCGACCCACCAGGTTCTTCTTGTCCGGCCAGAACTGTACTTGCCACGAGCGGTTGCCTTCGGCCAGCGGGCCGATCAGCAGCGGTTGCAACTCGGCCCAGGCTTTTTGTGCGTGGAGGAAGTCGGCACGGGCGGTGTCCAGGCTTTCCTTGCCCTGGCAATAGGCGAGGGCGCTGACGGCCAGTTGGCGGTCGGCTTCAACCCAGCGGCTGTAGGTGGGCAGAATGACCTGTTTGGCAATGGCGGCCGAGGTCACCGCTTGCGGGTCTTGCGGCGAGCAGGCGCCGAGGGCGAGGGCGGCCAGGCTGGTGAACAACAACTTGGGACGGAACATGTAGAGCTCCCTTCTGTAATTGGGGCGAAGCTTATAAAGAATTCAGGAACGCCAGCAACGCGGCGCGCTGCTCGGCATTGAAGGACAACACATGCTGCTGCGCCGCCTGTGCTTCTCCGCCATGCCACAGCACGGCTTCGAGCAGGTTGCGGGCGCGACCATCATGCAAGAACTGGGTATGGCCACTCACGGTCTGCGTCAGGCCAATGCCCCACAACGGCGGCGTGCGCCAGTCGCGGCCACCGGCCTTGAATTCGCTGCGGTGATCGGCCAGCCCTTCGCCCATGTCGTGCAACAGCAGGTCGCTGTAGGGACGAATCACTTGGTTGGCCAACTCGGGTTCGGACGCCGAGGCGGTCGTGGTGAACATCGGCTTGTGGCAGCCCTGGCAACCGGCCTGGTAGAACAGGTTCTTGCCGGCCAGCACCTGTGGCGTGTTGACGCCACGGCGCGCGGGCACCGCGAGGTTGCGGGTGTAGAACAGCACCAGGCGCAGGATGTTATCGCTGACTTCCGGCTCACCATCGGGGCCATTGCCGTTGGGGGCCTGTTTGCAGGCCACTTGGGCATCCGTGCAGTCATCAAAGGGTCTCAGGGACGTGGTGAGGCCCATATCACCAGAAAACGCGTGAACATTTTGTTGATTGAGATTGGGTTGCCCGGCTTTCCAGCCAAAACGCCCGAGGACGGTGGTGTGCCGGGC
>NZ_JBOICG010000476.1:0-6810 GCF_050739995.1 Pseudomonas sp.
ATGTGGGAGGGGGCTTGCTCCCGATAGCTGTGCACCAGCCAATTTAACGGTGGCTGTCACTCCGCAATCGGGGGCAAGCCCCCTCCCACATTTGGATCTCGGTAATGGCGGCTTACTGCTTTTCAAGCAGCCACTGGCGAGGGCCGGGAGTGAACTGCGGTACTTCATCTGCCTGCGCAGTGTTCACCGCCTGGAAGATTTCCAGTTGCTTGCCCTTGCGCGCGAAAATCCACGGGTTGCCCTTGCCGTTCAGCTGTAGCCAGATGCTGTCGTAGCCGCCGCTCATCGAGGCGCAATCGCCCGCCAGGCACAGCGAATACTGGTCGACCCCAGGCAGGCCGGCGACCTTGCCGTTGGCCAGGAACTGTACGGTGGAGCCGTTACCGTTGCCGTCGGTGATCTTCCAGTCGCCGCCCATATAGGCTGCATACAGCGCTCGTTCGAAGTTGGCACCCAGTGGCGCGCCTTCCGGGGCTGGATCCTTGGCGCGGGCGAACAGCTGTTCAGGCTCGTTGTCGTTGGCCACTTGCAGCAGTTGTTTGCCTTTGCGCTTGAGCTCGGTGGCGGTGCTGCCATAGAAGTCGACGCTCCAGGCGCCGGGCTTCTCGCCGAGCAACTTGCCTTCAGCGACTTCAAAACCGTTGTAGTAGCGCGCCTGCAGAGCCTTGGTGTTGACCTCCCATTCGAGGTTTGGGCCATTGCTCTGCAGCGCTTCACGCAAAGGGCCGCCCTTGGCTGCCGCGTTGATGGCGGCCTGGTTGATCCAGGTGCCGCCCACATCCAGGTCGGCAGGGTTACTGGCACAGCCACCCAACAACAGGGCTAGCAACGAAGAGGCTACAAGCGCTTTGCGCATTACGAAATCCTTCTAAAACGAAGTCGGCGCAGCCTGTGGAGGCTGCGCCGGGTGTTTTTTACTCGATGACCAGAATCGCGTCCATCTCAACCTGTGCACCCTTTGGCAGGGCGGCAACGCCGATGGCGGCGCGGGCTGGGTACGGTTGTTCGAAGTACTTGCCCATGATCTCGTTGACCTTGGCGAAGTGGCTCAGGTCGGTGAGGAAGATGTTCAGTTTGACGATGTCCTTGAACGAACCACCGGCAGCCTCGGCGACGGACTTGAGGTTTTCGAAGACCTGAACGGTCTGTGCTTCGAAGCCTTCAACCAGTTCCATGGTCTTTGGGTCCAGCGGGATCTGGCCGGACATGTAGACGGTGTTGCCTGCCTTGATCGCCTGGGAGTAAGTGCCAATGGCGGCTGGGGCTTTGTCGCTGGTGATAACGGTCTTGGTCATTTGTGACTCCTTGTAAGAGAACATGGCTTATCTAAAAGCTAGGCACGCATGCGGGTGATGCGGATCACTCCGGTCAGGGCGCGCAGTTTCTTGATCACGCGGGCCAGGTGTACGCGGTCGTGAACGCTGACCACCAACTGGACCACGCTGATGCGGCCATCGCGCTCGTCCATGCTGATTTTCTCGATATTGCCATCGGCGGCGTTGACGCTGCTGGCCAGCAGGGCGATCAAGCCGCGCTGGTGTTCCAGTTCCACCCGCAACTCGACGTTGAATTCGCCGGTGACATCCTTGGCCCACGAGAGTTGGATGCATTTTTCCGGGTTGTGGCGGATTTCGGTGATGTTGCGGCAATTATCCAGGTGCACCACCATGCCTTTGCCGGCGGACAGATGGCCGACAATCGGGTCGCCCGGGATCGGCGTGCAGCACTTGGCGTAGCTGAGTACCAGGCCCTCGGTGCCGCGAATCGCCAGCGGGCCTTCGGGGCTTGGCAGCTGTTCGCCTTCGCCTAGCAGGCGGCGGGCGACCACATAGGCCATGCGGTTGCCCAGGCCGATATCTTCCAGCAGGTCTTCGATGGTTTCCTGGCGATATTCATGGAGCATCGCTTGCACGCGCTCTGCAGGAATCTTGTCCAAGGCGCTGTCGAAACCGTTGAGCACTTTGTTCAGCAGGCGTTCGCCCAGGCTGATGGACTCGGAGCGGCGCTGCAGTTTCAGGGCGTGACGAATGTGTGTGCGTGCCTTGCCGGTGACCACGAAGTTCAGCCATGCCGGGTTCGGGCGGGCCCCCGGGGCGCTGACGATCTCGACCGTGGAGCCGCTTTGCAGCGGTTCGGACAGCGGCGCGAGACGGCGATTGATCCGACAGGCAATGCAGCTGTTACCCACGTCGGTGTGCACGGCGTAGGCAAAGTCGACCGCCGTGGAGCCTTTGGGCAGCTCCATGATCCGGCCTTTGGGCGTGAACACGTAGACCTCGTCCGGAAACAGGTCGATCTTCACGCTTTCAATGAATTCCAAGGAGTTGCCAGCCCGTTGCTGCATTTCCAGCACGCCTTTGACCCACTGGCGGGCACGGGCATGGGTGCCTTTGGGCTGCTCGTCGTCGCTGGACTTGTACAGCCAATGGGCGGCGATGCCGTTGTTGGCCATTTCTTCCATTTCGCGGGTGCGGATCTGGATCTCGATCGGCACCCCATGCATACCAAACAGCGTGGTATGTAGCGACTGGTAGCCGTTGGCCTTGGGAATCGCGATGTAATCCTTGAAGCGGCCCGGCAAGGGTTTGTACAAATTATGTACAGCACCCAGCACGCGGTAGCAGGTGTCGACCTTGTCGACGATGATCCGGAACGCGTACACGTCCATGATCTCGTTGAAGGCCCGACGCTTGCCGCGCATCTTCTTGTAGATGCCGTAGATGTGTTTCTGCCGGCCGCTGACTTCGCCCTCGATTTCGTCGATTGCCAGGCAATGGCTCAGGGACTCTTCGATCTTGTTGACGATTTCCTTGCGGTTGCCCCGGGCGCGCTTGACCGCCTGGTAGATGCGCGCCGAACGCATCGGGTGCATGGCCTTGAAGCCGAGGTCTTCGAATTCGATACGAATGGCGTGCATGCCCAGCCGGTTGGCGATGGGCGCGTAGATTTCCAGGGTTTCCTTGGCGATGCGCCGGCGTTTTTCGCCGGACAGCACTTCCAGCGTGCGCATGTTGTGGAGCCGGTCGGCGAGCTTGACCAGAATGACCCGGATGTCGCGAGCCATGGCCATGGCCATCTTCTGGAAGTTTTCCGCCTGGGCTTCGGCCTTGGTCTCGAAGTTCATCTGGGTCAGTTTGCTGACCCCATCGACCAGTTCGGCCACGGTTTCGCCAAACTGCGCACTGAGCGCTTCCTTGGCGATGCCGGTATCTTCGATCACGTCATGCAGCATCGCAGCCATCAGGCTCTGATGGTCCATGTGCATGTCAGCGAGAATATTTGCCACTGCAAGAGGATGCGTGACATACGCCTCGCCACTACGGCGGCGTTGGCCGTCGTGAGCTTGTTCGGCGTAGAAATACGCTCGGCGGACCAGGTTGACCTGGTCTGGGCCGAGGTAGGCCGATAAGCGATCGGCGAGGGCGTCTATGCTCGGCAAAGTGTGAACTCCTGCCGTTGGCTGTGACCCCGCGCCGTGCTACGTCGACCAGGCATAGGCTTAGACGTCCTCGTTGGACTCGCCTTCGAACGCGGCAAACAGCGGTTCGTCTTCAACGATTTCAGCATTGGCGATGAACTCGTAGCTCATCAGGCCTTCGGCGATTTCACGCAGGGCGACAACGGTAGGCTTGTCGTTTTCCCACTGGACCAGGGGCTCTTTGCCGCCAGTGGCCAGTTGACGGGCACGCTTGGTAGAGAGCATGACCAGCTCAAAGCGGTTATCCACGTGTTCTAGGCAGTCTTCAACGGTTACGCGGGCCATGGTATTCCTCGGAGCGAATGCAAGATGCGCGCTGCCCGGTTGGGCGAGCGGACTAAACAGTTTAAAAAATCACCAGCGTTTAGGGAAGCGCTGATTTTTCGCAGGCCCTCGCAAAACCGCTACAAGTGCCAATGTAAAGCGCTTGCGGCGGTTTTGGGAAGAGCCAATCAACCGAGCAGTTCGGCGAGCAATTTGCCGAAACGCTGCTGTTGGCGCTTTTGCTGGAGCTGATTGGTGCGGAAAATCGCCTTCAGATCATCCAGTGCGTGGGCAAAATCGTCGTTGATGATCAGGTAGTCGTAGTCGACGTAGTGGCTCATTTCGCTGACGGCTTCACGCATGCGGCCTTCGATGATTTCGTCGCTGTCCTGGCCACGGTTGGTCAGGCGCTGGTGCAAGGCTTCCAGGGATGGCGGCAGGATGAAGATCGAGCGCGCCTGGGGCATCAACTTGCGTACTTGTTCGGCGCCCTGCCAGTCGATTTCCAGGATCAGGTCGTGGCCTTCGTCCAGGGTCTGCTGCAGATGGCTTTGCGAGGTGCCGTAGAGGTTGCCGAAGACTTCGGCGCGCTCCAGGAAGTCACCGTGCTCGATCATCTTGACGAACTCGGTGCGCTCGACGAAGTGATAGTGCTCGCCGTTCACCTCGCCCGGACGCATGGCGCGGGTGGTGTGGGAGACCGAAATGCGGATCTGCTCGTCAGCGTCGGTCAGGGCCTTGACCAGGCTGCTCTTGCCCGCGCCCGAAGGGGCGGAAATGATGTAAAGGGTGCCGGTGCTGTGGGTCATGGAAGTTGCCTTACTCAATATTCTGTACTTGTTCGCGCATCTGCTCGATCAACACTTTGAGGTTGACCGCCGCTTGTGTGCTGCGCGGATCAAACGCCTTGGAACCCAGTGTATTGGCTTCGCGGTTGAGTTCCTGCATCAAGAAGTCCAGGCGCCGACCGGCGGCACCGGCGGACTTGAGTACGCGGCGCACTTCGAGGATGTGGGTGCTGAGGCGGTCGAGTTCTTCGGCGACGTCGCTTTTCTGGGCGAGCAGGACCATTTCCTGCTCCAGGCGCGTCGGGTCGAGGTCAGCCTTCATGTCGGTGAAGCGGTCGAGCACCTTTTGGCGCTGAGTGGCGAGCATTTGCGGCACCAGCTCGCGCAGGGTGATTACGTCTTCTTCGATTGAAGTCAGGCGCTCGTTGATCAGGCGGGCCAGTTCGGCACCTTCGCGCTCGCGACCGGCCTTGAGCTCCTTCAAGCCTTGGGTGAACAAGGCGAGGGCTTCGGCGTTGAGGGCCTGCGGGTCGGTGGCGTCGGCCACCAGTACGCCGGGCCAGGCCAGCACTTCCAGTGGGTTCAGTGCGGCGGGCTGCTTGATCAGGCCAGCGATGGTTTCTGCAGCAGCGACCAGTTGTGCGGCGCGATCGCGGTCGACCTGCAAGGGCTTGCCGGTGGTTTCTTCGGTAAAGCGCAGGGTGCATTCCAACTTGCCACGGGAGATACCTTGGCGCAGTGCTTCGCGCACGGCGCCTTCGAGGTCGCGGAACGATTCCGGCAAGCGCAGGTGCGGCTCCAGGTAGCGGCTGTTGACCGAGCGCAGTTCCCAGCTCAGGGTGCCTTGGACGCCGGCTTTTTCGACGCGGGCGAAGGCGGTCATGCTGTGCACCATGGAGGTACCTCGCGTTGCAGCCGCGCAAATACGGGCTGATGGTTAAGAAGGCGCAGGATTGTAGCGCAGTGGGGCGAGCGCGCCCAAACCCGACCATTCGTAACCGAATTTTTTAGCAGTGCCCCGAATCGGCTCGCGGCTCTATAATGCTCGGCAGTTTTTCGTCCTCAGTACAGGTGTCTCCCTATGAAACGTCCAAGTGGTCGCGCTGCCGATCAGCTCCGCTCGATCCGCATCACCCGCAACTACACCAAACACGCCGAGGGATCTGTACTGGTCGAGTTTGGCGATACCAAAGTCATCTGCACCGTCAGCGTCGAAAATGGCGTGCCGCGTTTCCTCAAGGGCCAGGGCCAGGGTTGGTTGACCGCCGAGTACGGCATGCTGCCGCGTGCTACCGGCGAGCGTAACCAGCGTGAAGCCAGCCGTGGCAAGCAAGGCGGTCGTACCCTGGAAATCCAGCGCCTGATCGGTCGTTCCCTGCGCGCAGCATTGGATATGTCCAAGCTGGGCGACGTGACCCTGTACGTCGACTGCGACGTGATCCAGGCCGACGGCGGCACCCGCACCGCGTCCATCACCGGCGCCATGGTGGCCCTGGTCGATGCGCTGAAAGTGATCAAGAAGCGTGGCGGCCTCAAGGGTGGCGACCCGCTCAAGCAGATGATCGCCGCCGTGTCGGTAGGCATGTACCAGGGCGAGCCGGTGCTGGACCTGGACTACTTGGAGGACTCGGCTGCCGAGACTGACCTGAACGTGGTGATGACCAGCACCGGTGGTTTCATCGAAGTGCAGGGCACCGCCGAAGGCGCGCCGTTCCAGCCGGCCGAACTGAATGCCATGCTGGCCCTGGCCCAGAAAGGCATGACCGAAATCTTCGAACTGCAGACCGCCGCACTGGCTGACTGAGTACCCGCCTCAAGGAGAAGCGCCATGAATGACAACAGCCAGATGCCTGTGCCTACGCCTTCCTACGAAGTGCGCCAGAGCGCGATGTTGTGCCATCTCGCGGCGTTTCTGGGGTTTGTGTTCCCCTTCGGCAGCGTCGTGGGGCCGCTGATCCTGTGGCAGATGAAGAAGGAAGTGGACCCGTTCATTGATGATCAGGGCAAGGAAGCCTTGAACTTCCAGATCACCGTGGCCATCGCGTGGATTGTCTGCATTGTGCTGGCCTTCGCGGTCATTGGGTTTTTCCTGATGACGGCGTTGGCCATCGCCGGTGTGGCGCTGACGATCATCGGTGCGATCAAGGCCAACAAGGGAATCGCCTACCGCTACCCCTTGACCTGGCGCGTGATCAAATAATGAGCACCCACAAAAAAACCGACAGCAATGTCGGTTTTTTTGTGCCTGGGAAAAGACCTCAGATGGTCAGTGTCCAGTCG
>NZ_JBOICG010000477.1:0-4357 GCF_050739995.1 Pseudomonas sp.
CCACCACTGTGCTCGTGTTCGTCGTCGAAATGGTCTTCACTCACTTGTTTTCCTCCAGCAGGCGCCAGCGCAGTGTTTCACCGGCGCGCAGCGGGATGACAGTCAGCTCGCCAAACGGCAGGCTGGCAGGGGCGGTCCAGTCTTCACGAACCAGGGTAATGCGGTCGGTATTCGTCGGCAGGCCGTAGAAACGCGGGCCATTGAGGCTGGCGAAACCTTCGAGCTTGTCCAGGGCGTTACGCTGGTCGAACGCCTCGGCGTACAACTCGATCGCCGCATAAGCGGTGTAGCAGCCGGCACAGCCGCAGGCAGCTTCCTTCGCGTGTTGGGCGTGGGGCGCGGAGTCGGTGCCGAGGAAGAACTTCGGATTGCCGCTGGTCGCCGCATCCAGCAAGGCCACTTGGTGGGTGTTGCGCTTGAGGATCGGCAGGCAATAGAAGTGCGGCCGAATCCCGCCCACCAGCATGTGGTTGCGGTTATAGAGCAGGTGATGCGCGGTGATGGTCGCGCCGACGTTGGCCGAAGCCTCGGTGACGAACTGCACGGCATCGGCCGTGGTGATGTGTTCGAACACCACCTTGAGGGTCGGGAACAACTCGACCACCCGGCGCATGTGTTCGTCGATGAAGATCTTCTCGCGATCGAAGACGTCGACATCACCCCGGGTGACTTCACCGTGGATCAGCAACGGCATGCCGACTTCGGCCATGGCTTCGATGGCTGGCAGGATCTTGTCGATACTGGTCACGCCGGAATCGGAGTTGGTAGTCGCACCTGCCGGGTACAGCTTGGCGGCGTGCACGAAACCGCTGGCTTTGGCCTGGCGAATCTCGTCAGGTTGGGTGCGGTCGGTGAGGTAGAGCACCATCAGCGGTTCAAAGCGGCTGCCGGCCGGCCGTGCAGCGAGGATGCGCTGGCGATAGGCGTCGGCTTCGGCGGCATTGCGGACCGGCGGTACCAGGTTAGGCATGATGATGGCGCGGCCGAACGTGCGCGCGACATCGGCCACAGTTTGGGGTAACGCAGCACCATCGCGAAGATGAATGTGCCAGTCGTCGGGACGCAGCAGGGTCAGGCGGTCGGACATTGGGGATTCCAGGCGGGTCAATCTGGTGGGAATGCTACCGGAAAAGACTCTTGCAGGCACTCGCTATCAAGTTTTACAGGACGCGACCGATATCCCTGGGTATGCCTTAACGATGTATGACGCTTTGAAGTGTTGTAGAAACCAGTGGAGCCTCCCGTGCGCCAGCATTATCTAGCCCTGCTCAGTGTGTTCGCCAGCCTGCCTGCGATGGCCCTCACGTTCCAGACACGTCTGGAGAATATTGAGTGGAAGGTGGAGGGCGATCAATTCGAGTGCCGTCTGACCCAGCCGATTACCGATTTTGGTTCGGGTGAGTTTGTGCGCCGGGCGGGCGAGCAAGCGACGTTTCGTCTGAAAGCCTACAACGGCTCTCTGGGCGCAGGCTCGGCGACCTTGTTGGCCGCTGCCGCCCCTTGGCAGCCAGGCCGGGGCGATATCAATCTCGGTGCCGTGCGAGCGGGCAGTGGTGACGTGCTGTTCAACAGCTCCCAGGCCCAGGCCGGTCGCCTGTTCAATGGTTTACTGGAAGGGCGCAGCCCGACCGTGCGGCATTATGGGCGTGAAGGCGGCTACTCGGAAATTCGCCTGCTGCCAGTCAAGTTCAACAAGGCCTTCAATGACTATCAGCTGTGTACTACCAAGCTGCTGCCGATGAATTACGATCAGGTAAAGCAGACCGAAGTCGGGTTCCCCGGCGGCGGTATTGAGTTGGACACGGCGGCGAAGAAGAAGCTGGACGTGATTCTTGCCTTCATGAAGGCCGACCCCACGGTCAACCACATCGAATTGAACGGCCATTCCGACAACAGTGGCAATCGCCTGACCAACCGTGACGTCTCGCGCCGCCGCGCGCTGGCGGTGACGGACTACTTCAAGGCTAACGGCATCCCCGAATCGCAGATCACCATGCGTTTCCATGGTGAAAGCTACCCACTGGCCCCCAACACCAATGCTGCCAATCGGGCGCGCAACCGACGTGTGAATATTCAGCTTGAACGTGTGGCTGTACCCGAGAAACCGGCACCTTCGGCCACAGGCCCAAGCAACCCTGCGCATACCTCTTGAAGGTGCGACCATCGGTCGCTCGCTCGACATAATCTGTCGCTTTATCTTCATTTGCTGTCGCGCCTCTGTAAATTCACGGTTTTGGTCGGTAGAATCGACGCCTTTCCGTACAACCCCGTGGAGTGATGGCATGGCCGACGTAAACAAGGTCGTTCTCGCGTATTCCGGCGGCCTGGACACTTCGGTGATCCTCAAGTGGCTGCAGGATACTTATAACTGTGAAGTGGTGACCTTCACCGCTGACCTGGGTCAGGGCGAAGAGGTCGAACCTGCACGCGCCAAGGCGCAAGCCATGGGCGTGAAAGAGATCTACATTGACGACCTGCGCGAAGAGTTCGTCCGCGATTTCGTCTTCCCGATGTTTCGCGCCAACACCGTCTACGAAGGCGAGTACCTGCTGGGTACTTCCATCGCACGTCCGCTGATCGCCAAGCGTCTGATTGAAATCGCCAATGAAACTGGCGCCGACGCCATTTCCCATGGTGCTACCGGCAAGGGCAACGACCAAGTGCGTTTCGAGCTGGGCGCCTACGCGCTCAAGCCTGGCGTGAAAGTGATTGCCCCTTGGCGTGAGTGGGACCTGCTGTCCCGTGAAAAGCTGATGGATTACGCTGAGAAGCACGCGATCCCGATCGAGCGTCATGGCAAGAAGAAGTCCCCGTACTCGATGGACGCCAACCTGCTGCATATTTCCTATGAAGGCGGCGTGCTGGAAGACACCTGGACCGAGCACGAAGAAGACATGTGGCGCTGGACCGTCTCCCCGGAGAACGCACCCGACAAGCCACAATACCTGGAACTGACCTACCGCAACGGCGACATCGTCGCGCTGGATGGTGTCGAAATGACTCCGGCCACCGTACTGGCGACCCTGAACCGTATCGGTGGCGAGCACGGTATCGGTCGCCTCGACATCGTCGAGAACCGTTACGTGGGTATGAAGTCCCGTGGCTGCTACGAAACCCCAGGCGGCACCATCATGCTGCGCGCCCACCGCGCCATCGAGTCCATCACCTTGGATCGCGAAGTGGCGCACCTCAAAGATGAGCTGATGCCCAAGTACGCCAGCCTGATCTACACCGGCTACTGGTGGAGCCCTGAGCGTCTGATGCTGCAACAGATGATCGACGCCTCCCAGGCCCACGTGAACGGTGTTGTGCGTCTGAAGCTGTACAAGGGCAACGTGATCGTCACCGGTCGCAAGTCCGATGAGTCGCTGTTCGACGCGAACATCGCCACCTTCGAAGAAGATGGCGGCGCGTACAATCAGGCGGACGCAGCAGGTTTTATCAAGTTGAATGCACTGCGCATGCGTATTGCGGCGAACAAAGGTCGCTCATTGTTCTGAGTAATTCGCCCGATGTGAAGAGTGGCCCCTTATTCAAGGGGCCATTTTTTTTGTCTGGACATTTTGAATGAGGGCGGAATGTTTAAATTGATTAAACATATGTTGATGCTTCTGTAGCGGACAATTACTTATTTTAATCTCGGTAAAGTCGTGAATGATTTTTGTAGGAGGAATGAATTTTTACACCTGACTCGGAACTAGTCTTACAGAAAGTTCACTCATAAAAGCGTGGCGGAGGTATTTACGCTGAAACGTCTGTAGGAATTTTGGGTGTGAGGAAATATGTTAAATGGAACTATATCAGCCGAATTTTTTATGCCGGCCTTCCCTTGTGCAGGCGAGAGACAAGGGGTATTTCCTGAACGGGATGTGCGCTACGTTTACCGTACCCCCTGTACTTGCTGGAGATTTCACTCAAAATATGTTCAGGCCGGGAAAGGTCTGAAAGGTTTCATAAAACTGGATGCACCAAAGTTTGCGGTTTTTTGTAGGTTAATTCTTATATCGCTGTGGGTTGGGTCTCTGCTTGCCGTTGTTCGGGGGGGAATGCTATGCCAACTAGGAAACGACTAGGCTATTGTGCTTGCTCTAAATAATTCGAACAGCGAAATTGGACTTTCTCATGAATAAAGTGCTGATCGTGGATGATCATCCCGTCATTCGTCTTGCTGTGCGCATGCTGATGGAACGTCATGGTTATGAGGTCGTTGCCGAGACTGATAACGGTGTCGATGCATTGCAACTTGCACGGGAACATACCCCGGACATCGTCATACTGGATATCGGAATTCCCAAGCTCGATGGGCTGGAAGTTATTTGTCGGCTGGCTTCAACCAAGCAACCGGCACCGTTCAAGG
>NZ_JBOICG010000478.1:0-18870 GCF_050739995.1 Pseudomonas sp.
GTGCAGGAGCAGGAAGTCGACTTTTTCCTGGATGGCCTCGACGTACTGGTGGTGGTCAATCCGAACAATCCCACGGGGCTGAGCCTGACGCCACAACGCCTGCTGGACTGGCATTCACGTCTGGCCCAGCGCGGCGGCTGGCTGGTGGTGGACGAAGCGTTCATGGACGTCACCCCACAACTGAGCTTGGCGAACCAGGCCCATCATGTCGGGCTGATTGTGTTGCGTTCGTTCGGCAAGTTCTTTGGCCTGGCCGGTGTGCGCCTGGGGTTCGTGCTGGCCGAACGCAAATTGCTCAAGCTGCTGGCCGAACAGCTCGGCCCCTGGGCCGTCAGTGGGCCGACGCGGGTGCTCGGTCAGGCATGCCTGCGTGATACCGCCGGGCACGCACGCCAGCGCCAGCGGTGCATCGACGCCGGCCAGCGCTTGTTCGAGCTGCTTGAAGGCCATGGCTTTCAGTTGCACGGCGGCTGCGCGTTGTTCCAGTGGCTGATCACCCCCCATGCCGAACGCATGCATGAGTTCATGGCTCAACGCGGCATCTTGCTGCGCTTGTTTGTTCACGACAGCAGCCTGCGTTTCGGCTTGCCCGACACCGAGGCGGATTGGTTGCGACTCGATGAGGCACTGACCGCCTACAAGGAAGCCTCATGAGTACGCTGATGGTGCAGGGCACTACGTCCGACGCGGGTAAAAGTACCCTGGTGACCGCCCTGTGCCGCTGGCTGGTACGCCAGGGGGTGGCGGTCGTGCCTTTCAAACCCCAGAACATGGCGCTCAACAGTGCGGTAACCCCCGAGGGCGGTGAGATCGGCCGCGCCCAGGCGGTACAGGCCCAGGCCGCCAACCTTGCGCCGCACACCGACATGAACCCGGTACTGCTCAAACCCAACAGCGACACCGGCTCCCAGGTGATCATCCACGGCCGTGCCGTGACCAGCATGAATGCGGTGGCCTATCACGACTACAAAGCCATCGCGATGCAAGCGGTGCTGGCCTCCCACGCGCGGTTGAGCGCCGCCTACCGGGTGGTCATGGTGGAAGGCGCCGGCTCCCCGGCGGAGATCAACCTGCGCGCCAACGATATTGCCAACATGGGCTTCGCCGAAGCGGTGGATTGCCCGGTGCTGCTGATCGCCGATATCAATCGCGGCGGTGTGTTCGCCCATCTGGTCGGCACATTGGAACTGCTGTCGCCCACGGAGCAGGCGCGGGTCAAAGGCTTCATCATCAACCGCTTTCGCGGCGACATCGCGTTGTTGCAGCCTGGGCTGGATTGGCTCGAAGCCCGCACCGGCAAACCAGTGGTGGGCGTGCTGCCCTATGTGATGGACCTACACCTGGAGGCCGAGGACGGTATCGACCAGCGCCAGATCGACAAGGCGGCCCAGGTGCTCAAGGTGGTGGTGCCGGTATTGCCGCGCATCAGCAACCATACGGATTTCGATCCGCTGCGCCTGCACCCTCAAGTTGACTTGCAGTTTGTCGGCCCGGGCCAGCCGATTCCGGCTGCCGACCTGATCATCCTGCCGGGCTCGAAAAGTGTGCGCAGTGACCTGGCCTATCTGCGTGCCAATGGCTGGGACACAGCCGTGGCCCGGCACTTGCGCTACGGCGGCAAGGTGCTGGGTATTTGTGGCGGCTTGCAGATGCTCGGTGAGCAGGTGCATGACCCGCTTGGGCTGGAAGGGTTGGCCGGGTCCAGTGATGGCTTGGGCCTGCTGGCGTTCAGCACGACGCTGGAAGCCGAGAAACAGCTGCGCAACGTGCGTGGGCGTTTGCTGTTGGAGGATGCCGAAGTCAGTGGCTATGAGATTCACGCGGGGGTGACGTCCGGCGATGCACTGTCGAAGGCGGCAGTGCTGCTGGAGGATGGCCGTCGTGACGGTGCCCAAAGTGATGACGGACAGATCCTCGGCACCTATCTGCATGGCTTGTTCGAGACGCCAGCAGCGTGCAGTGCCTTGCTGCGCTGGGCCGGTCTGGACGATGTTCAAGAGGTGGATTACCACGCCCTGCGCGAGCGCGATATCGAACGCCTGGCGGACTTGGTCGAGCACCATCTGGACACCGAGCTATTACGAAAGCTGTGCGAGGTTTAACGGTGCGAACGCGACCCCACATTGAATTGCGTCAACCGAACAAAGGTGACTCGCTATGCTTCAGTTGATCATCGGCGGTGCCCGCTCCGGCAAAAGCCGCCTCGCCGAAAAACTCGCCACTGACAGCACGTTGCCTGTCATCTATATCGCCACCAGCCAGCCGCTGGACGGCGAGATGAGCGAGCGTGTCGCCCAGCATCGTCGGCGGCGCCCCGATCACTGGGGTTTGATCGAAGAGCCCGTCGAGTTGGCTCGGGTACTGCGCGAAAACGCCGCGCCCGGACGCTGCTTGTTGGTGGATTGCCTGACCCTGTGGCTCACCAATCTGCTAATGCTCGACGATGCCGAGTGTCTTGTGCAGGAACGCGAACAGCTGTTGGAAACCCTGGCTTCGTTGCCGGGGGAAATCATTTTTGTCAGCAACGAGACCGGTCTGGGTGTCGTGCCGCTGGGCGAATTGACTCGCCGCTATGTGGATGAAGCCGGTTGGCTGCATCAAGCCTTGGCCGAGCGGTGTCAGCGTGTTGTCCTGACCGTTGCCGGCCTGCCCCTGACTTTGAAAGGTACTGCGTTATGACTGACACTTGGTGGCTCAACCCCTGTAAAGCCGTCGATGCCGCTGCGCACGAACAGGCGCTGGCGCGTCAGCAACAATTGACCAAGCCGGCCGGTTCCCTGGGCCAACTGGAATCCGTGGCGGTGCAGTTGGCCGGCCTGCAAGGTCAGGTCAAACCGTCGGTGGAGCAAGTGTGGATCGCCATCTTCGCGGGTGACCATGGCGTGGTGGCGGAAGGCGTGTCGGCGTTTCCCCAGGAAGTCACCGGGCAGATGCTGCACAACTTTGTCACGGGTGGCGCGGCGATCAGCGTTCTGGCGCGACAGTTGGATGCACGGTTGGAAGTGATCGACCTCGGCACCGTGACGCCATCGTTGAACTTGCCGGGTGTGCGTCACCTGAATATTGGTGCGGGCACGGCCAATTTCGTCGGCGGCCCGGCGATGACTCAGGCGCAAGGGCGCTTGGCCCTGCAAGCCGGTCGCGACAGCGCATGCCGAGCCTTGGAAAGTGGCGCACAGCTGTTTATAGGGGGCGAGATGGGCATCGGCAACACCACCGCCGCCAGTGCGTTGGCGTGTGCCTTGCTCGACTGCCGTGTGAATGACCTGACAGGTCCGGGCACCGGTTTGAATGCCCTGGGCGTCAGCCACAAGGTGGCCGTCATCGAGCGTGCGCTCGCGTTGCACGCCGGCCAGCGGGGCGATGTATTGCAAACCCTGTTCAACCTCGGCGGTTTTGAAATCGCTGCGTTGGTGGGCGCCTATCTGGCCTGTGCCCAGGAAGGCGTGGTGGTGCTGGTAGATGGGTTTATTTGCACGGTTGCCGCGCTGGTCGCGACTCGCCTGAATCCGTCGTGCCGTGAGTGGATGGTGTTCGGCCATGGTGGTGCCGAGCCGGGCCATCGGCATGTGCTGCAAAGCCTCGATGCGCACCCTCTGCTGGAACTCGGCCTGCGCCTGGGCGAAGGCAGCGGTGCGGCACTGGCCGTGCCGTTGCTGCGGTTGGCTTGCGCGCTGCATGGGCAGATGGCGACCTTCGCCGAAGCCGCCGTGGCAGACCGCCCGGCATGATCTTGCACCTGGACCTGCTGCGCCACGGTGAAACCGAGTTGGGCGGCGGCCTGCGCGGCAGCCTGGACGATGCGCTGACCGCCAACGGCTGGGCGCAGATGCGAGCCGCCGTGGTGAAGCAGGGCCCGTGGGACCGGCTGATCAGCTCGCCGCTGCAACGTTGCGCGTTGTTTGCCCATGAGTTGGGTGCACAGCTCAACCTGCCGGTGAGTTTGGAAAAGGATCTGCAGGAACTGCACTTCGGCGCATGGGAAGGACAGAGCGCTGCGACGTTGATGGAAACCGATGCCGAAGGGCTGGGGCTGTTCTGGGCCGACCCCTACACCTTCACACCGCCTGAGGGTGAGCCGGTCAGCGACTTTTCCAAACGTGTGCTGGGCGCGGTCTCACGCTTGCATCAGGCCTATGCCGGTGAACGCATACTGCTGATCAGCCACGGCGGCGTGATGCGCCTGCTACTGGCGCAGGCGCGCGGTTTGCCGAGGGAGCAACTGCTGAATGTCGAAGTTGGCCACGGCGGGTTGTTCAGCCTGCAGGTGACGGCCGATGGCGCACTCAAGGAAGGCGTCTGACCATGTTGCCATTCTGGATCGCCCTGCAATTTCTCAGCAGCCTGCCGATTCGTTTGCCGGGCATGCCGCAGCCTCAGGAGCTGGGGCGCTCGCTGTTGTTTTATCCGTTGGTGGGCTTGCTGTTCGGGCTGTTGTTGTGGGGCTTGAACAACGTATTGATGGGCGCACCACTGTTGCTGCATGCGGCGCTGTTGCTGACGGCGTGGGTGCTGCTCAGTGGCGGTTTGCATCTTGATGGGCTGGCCGACAGCGCGGATGCCTGGCTCGGCGGTTTCGGCGACCGCGAGCGCACGCTGACCATCATGAAAGACCCGCGCAGCGGCCCAATCGCCGTGGTCACCCTGGGTTTGGTGTTATTGCTCAAATTCACCGCGCTGGTGGCCCTGATTGAGCAGCACAACGGCGCGGCGCTGATCCTCGCACCGCTTATCGGGCGTGCTTCGATGCTGGCGTTGTTTCTGACGACTCGTTATGTACGAGCAGGCGGACTAGGGCAGGCCTTGTCGGATCATTTACCGCGGATCGTCGGTCAACAGGTGCTGATCCTGAGTGGATTGGCCTGTATCCTCATCGGAGGTTTCAGCGGCGGCGTGGCGGTTCTCATCGCGGCACTGTGCTTTATCGGCTTGCGCCAACTGATGATCAATCGTCTGGGCGGCACCACCGGCGACACTGCGGGGGCTCTGTTGGAGCTTCTGGAGGTGGCGGTTCTGATCGGGCTGGCGCTGTAACACTTTCTTGCATTTCCTTAATCCCGGGTATATACACGCTCTATGCTTGCTTCCCAATGTTTGTGCACCAACCTGCGACGTGCCGCCCGTGGCGTCAGCAGGCATTACGACGGCGCTCTCGACGGCTTCGGGATCAATGTCGCCCAGTATTCTTTGCTGTGTAACCTGCAACGCCTCGATCAGCCGAGCATTTCCAGCCTGGCCGATGCCATGGGGTTGGATCGCAGCACCTTGGGACGCAATCTCCGGGTGCTGGAAGGCGAGGGGCTGGTGCAATTGGTCGAGGGCGATGACTTGCGTAACCGTCTGGTGTTGTTGACTGAGGCGGGTGCAGAACGACTGGCCGCCGCTTTGCCGGCCTGGGAAGCCGCGCAGCAGAAACTGATCGATCGACTGGGCGCGCAAAAGCGCGAAACCTTGTTGGCCTTGCTGGATGAACTCGCTTGAACGCGAGTTTGTTCAAATACAAGCGGGTATATACCCGCAAGCGGAGAATAAGAAATGACCTCGATGTGGCGCACCAGTGGTTGGGTTCTGTTAGGGAGTGCGCTGATCCTGGCGTTGTCCTTGGGCGTGCGGCATGGCTTCGGCCTGTTCCTGGCACCGATGAGCACCGAATTCGGTTGGGGGCGTGAGACCTTTGCCTTCGCTATCGCCCTGCAAAATCTGATCTGGGGTATCGCGCAGCCGTTTACCGGTGCCTTGGCCGACCGTTTTGGCGCGACCAAAGCGGTGTTTGTCGGTGGGGTGTTGTACGCCGTCGGCCTGGTATTGATGGGTATGTCCGATTCGGCGTGGTCATTGTCCCTGAGCGCGGGTTTGTTGATCGGTATCGGCCTGTCGGGAACCTCGTTTTCGGTGATTCTCGGCGTGGTGGGTCGCGCTGTACCGCCGGAGAAACGCAGCATGGCCATGGGGATTGCGAGTGCTGCTGGCTCCTTCGGCCAATTCGCCATGGTGCCGGGCACCTTGGGCTTGATCGGTTGGCTGGGGTGGTCGGCTGCCTTGCTGGCGCTGGGCATGATGGTGGCGTTGATCCTGCCGCTGGTCGCGATGCTCAAGGACAAGCCGTTGCCGGCCGCGGTCGGCCAGCAAACGCTGCGTGAAGCATTGAGGGAGGCTTGCTCCCATTCCGGGTTCTGGCTGCTGGCGTTCGGTTTCTTCGTGTGCGGGTTCCAAGTGGTATTTATCGGCGTGCATCTGCCGGCGTACCTGGTGGATCAACACTTGCCGGCGACGGTCGGCACCACGGTGCTGGCGCTGATTGGCTTGTTCAATGTGTTTGGCACCTACACAGCCGGTTGGCTCGGCGGGCGTATGTCCAAGCCGCGCTTGCTCACCGGTTTGTACTTGCTGCGTGCGGTGGTGATCGTGTTGTTCCTGTGGGTGCCGGTTACCGAAGTCACTGCTTACCTGTTTGGCATGGCCATGGGGTTCTTGTGGTTGTCGACCGTACCGCTGACCAATGGCACCGTAGCGACGCTGTTTGGCGTGCGAAACCTCTCGATGCTCGGTGGGATCGTGTTCCTGTTCCACCAGCTCGGTTCGTTCCTCGGTGGCTGGTTGGGCGGGGTGGTTTATGATCGCACCGGCAACTACGATTTGATCTGGCAGGTGGCGATCTTGCTGAGCCTGCTCGCTGCGGCCCTGAACTGGCCGGTGCGCGAGCGGCCGGTGGCACGGCTCCAGGCGCAAATGGAGACAGCATGAGTGTGACGGTGCGGTGTTTAGCGATGGTGGCGGGCCTGGTCCTGCTGCTGTTGGCCTGGTGGGGCTGGCAGCACGGCGGCCTGGCGTTGATGCAGTTGGGTATGGCGATCTGTTAAGTTCTGTGTCTGATCTGATCAAGGTTGTGGCGTCGCAACCCTGATCTTCAGCCATTAAAAAGCCCCGCCTCCTTTGCAGGAGAGCGGGGCTTTTTATACAGCGATGAATCAGAACTTGTACGTCACACCCAGGCCAAAACCGTTGGCGCTGTTTTCGTACTTGGCGCTGTAGGACGAACCCAAAGCGTTGGACTTGTTGACCTTGACCGGCTCTTCCTTGAGGTAGGAGTAGGCCAGGTCGACGATCATGTTCGGCATCACTTGGTAGCCCAAGCCGACACTGAAGATGGTCCGGTCGCCGGTAGGAATACGTGGCGAGCGGTCAGTGTTGTTGGTTGGCGACTGGTCGAACGTCAGGCCGGTACGCAGCACCACTTGCTTGGTGACCTGGTACGAAGTACCCACGGCATAGGCCCAGGTGTCATGCCAGTTCTGTGGCTCAGAGATGGTGCCCACGATTTGCGGTGCGGCAGCGCCGCCGGCACGGGTAACGCCGTCGTTGTTGACCGTGATGTCTTTCAGACGGCTCCAACGAGTCCAGGTGCTACCGGCGTAGACTTTCCAGGCATCGTTGATGTCCTGGGTCACGGACAGGTCGTAGGATTCAGGCGTGTCGATCTTCAACGAAGCGTCGTAGCGACCGCTAGCCAGCACTGCTGCTGTTGGCGTAGGCGCGGTCACTTCGGTGTGGCCTTCCAGCTTGTAGCTGACTTTGGAGTGGTAAGTCAGGCCCACTCGCGTGGTATCGGTGGCTTGTACCAGCACGCCGACGTTGAAGCCGACAGCGGTATCATCGCCTTTGATCGTGATGTTGGTATTCGGGACGGCTGGGTTCGGTGTCAGAGCCAACTCGGATTCCAGCTTGCCGGAAATCCGGTTGATGGTCGGACCAAAGCCGATGGAAACGCGGTCGTTGAAGGCATAGCTGACGGTCGGCTGCAGAGTGATGACAGACACTTTGCTGTAGCTGCCGAACGAGCGACCTTGGAAACCTGTTTCATAATCAGTCACCAGGCCGAACGGTGCGTACACACCAAAGCCGATAGCCCACTGATCATTGAGTTTATTCGTGTAGAAGCCGAATGGAACACCGGTGAAGGGCACCATGTCGCCTTTGTTGCTACCGGATGAGCGGCCGCCAGCATTTTTGATATCGGTGGAGGCGTCAATGGCTGCAACGCCACCGGTGATCTGCTGACCTTCCAGGCGAGCCATACCGGCAGGGTTACCGTAGACAGTGCTTGCGTTATCCGCAGAAGAAGAGCGCCCTGCGAAACCCGTACCCATCCCGGCGACGTCTTGCTCGTTAAGAGCAAAGCCACTTGCGAACAGTTGGGAGGATGCCATGGTAACGGCGAGGCTAAGTGTGGTCTTGAGCATTACTTTTTTCATTATTAGAACTCCGTGGTGATCACCGCTGCGGAAAGTAACAATAAATCTAAGCGAGCGCTATAGGCTGTAAAGCAGGAGATAGAGCGCTTTTGTAGGACAATCCGACCAAAATCAACGTTTTTAGCCGAATCTTGCAAAATGCCTGATCAACAAGTGACCTGATTCATGGGGGATACACAGGTTTTCCAGGCCTGGGCGAAATCCCGCAGCCGGCCTTGAGGGTGAAATATTTCTTTCCAGATACGCGCCATGGCCAAGACATCACCCGGCGGTGGCAGGGCGGGGCTGTGTTGTTCCACCAACAGCCAGGCAATTGCGGTGGCGTACCGCAAGTTCACCGTCAACTCCAGCTGGGGGGCGCTGAGGAATGCATGTTGGCTCGCCAGTCCGCGTACGAGGCTGGCGCGTTCGGGGTCGAGTGCCAGGTATTCATCCCAGAGGGCGCGATGGCGGGGTTCGGTGATGCTGTACAGGCCATGGCCGCGCCGATCATGCAGGGCGGAACCCAATTCCGACTGACTGGCGGCAATGCCCAGTAGCAGGGATTCAGCTGTCGGGTCATGACGACCGAGGTACATCAATGTCGGCCGGATCACATAACGACACAATTCGCTGGCGGCGATACCCATACAAGCCTCAATCCGTGAAAGTGGACGACGAGGCCTGAGAGGGGGCTTGGCAGCTGTGATTTGGATCTCAGGCCCGTCGCAAGCGGATCATGCCGCTTGAGTTGAAGTGTAGTGTCATATTTACGATGTAAAGGACTGTTTTTAAAACATCTTCTTCATTTAGTTATAACGTTTATATCTATTCGAACTTAGTAAAAAAATAAAATTAGCGAATTTTGGGCAATAAAAAACCCTGCCATCAGACAGGGTTTTTGTGTTTCAGCGACCTGGGTCGATCAGGCGGTCAAGGCCTGACGGGTACGATCGATCACAGCCTGCAGCGGTTCTGCGCTGGAGTATTGATCGGGGTACAGGCGTTCGCTGTGACGTGCGATGCCGTGTTCGTTGACCAGGGTGAAGCTGAAACAGCCTTTGCGAGCGGCCATGATCAGGCAGTTCATTGGTGCAAAAGCGTTGGTGAGGGTGCGAATGGCATCCTGAGTGTGGATTTGAGTGTTCATATTATTGGTGTTCCTACAAATGACACGGATAAGAACCGTGCAACGTTAAAACGTTCCAGTAACGCTGATCACCATTGATCAAACGAAGAACCCGACTGGAACAAAGCAGCCAGTTTGAAGCGCTGATAAGTTTGGTGCGCTTGGGCTGGCAGGTAGGTACTTAGGAGGGCAGGCAACACAACAAGGGCAAAGGTTCTGGGCCCGGGGTGAAGATCCTGATCAATTTGCAGGTTGGTTCGGTCAGAGTATTGAGACTTCGCGACACCCTTTGCTTGTTCAAAGGCAGTGTCGTCGCAAGCGATACCTGGAAACCATCGAGGTGGTCGATCCCGTGTTGTTCAGGGGACTTGTTCGACCAGAATTGACTTTCAGCTTGGTACTAACGCCGCGGATAGTAACGGATTGAAACAAGGAAGGGAAGTGTGCTAGCCAAAAAACTTGAATCAGCCGCCGAGCAGGCCACGATAGACCAGTACCGTCAAGGCTGCCGCCAGTGCGCAACCCAAGCCGTAAGCCGCCAGCGTCAGGCGCAGGGACTGGCCGGTTTCGATCACCTTCATCACGTCGTGCATGTCATTGATCCTGCCTTCGCTCAACTCGATGCACAAGCTGAGTGCGGTGAAAGCAGCCGACAGCAGGATGGCGATGGCAAACAATGCGCCGTCGGGTGAAGGCAGTGCCGCATTGATGCCCAGCGAGGTCGCGCAGATCACTAGCAGCAACACGGCGAATAACAAAATGCCTTTCATGGGCGTCTACACGGTTGCGTTATCGGTGGGGCAGTGTGGCGAGGCGAGATGGATTTGAAAAGTACCTCGTTTGACCTGGTCGGTAACATTTTCTGGGCGTATCGAACCAAAAAGCACCGTCGATATAACCATTGGAAGGGGACTTGTGCACATTGGTTGCGGCGTGTGTAACCCCTTTGTCAACCGCCCGCAAGTGCTCCCGTTAGCCTGCAATGGAAATTTAAGTCAATGAAAAATCTCGCTTTTTTTTATTGGTGAAAAAATCGTCAGTTTGACTGCGGCCCCCATTCCATGGGCCTTTGGGCGAGTTAAAGAAGGGTTTTCCACTGAGTTATCCACAGCTTCTGTGGATTGTCCCAAGCGCTTGCTCTAGAACGGGCGTGCAGGTTTTTTTCAGCTTTACCTGTACGAAAAAAAGAGTAGAGTGGCGCGCCTTCCGTTCTGTCCCACAGTGCTTTATGAAGTTTCGCTCAGTATCACCTTCTGTTACCGATACCCCTCAAACTGTTACCGCACCCAAGCGCTTTTCCTTGAAAGTCGCCTTGTGGCTGCTGGACAGTCCACGCCTGGGGCAGAGCACCAACATCAAACACATCGCTGGGCGCTTGCTCAAGCAGCCGGCTCGTGAAGGCGTGGTGGCCGCGCAAAGCCGCTTGGGTCAATTGATGTGCCGTGAATGCGGCAACGCCCGCGACCGCCGTATCGGCCAAGACCTGCTGCGCCTGGCGGCCCGCGCTGGCGACCGTCGTGCCCAGCGCGAACTGGGTCAAGTCGAAGACTGAGCTGTCTTCCTGCCCTGTGCTTGGTTAACCTTGCTTATTTTCGGTGAGGGCAGACATGGCTATGGTTTTTGACTGGACCAGTATTGCCTTGGGTCTTGCGGGTGCTGCAGTGCCTTTATTGGCGGTGTGCTGGCAGATTCAGCGGCGACTGACAGCGCGCATGACCGGCTGGGAGTTGCTCGAAGAGCGCCTGGCTACCGCACAACTGGCCCAGGAAGGGCTTGCCGCCCAATTGGACGCCAGTCGTGATGAAGTCAGCGACCTGAGTCAGGCCAATGCCGCCAAGCAAGCAGACCTGGCCGCGGTACGCCGCGAAGTCGAGCTCTTGCAGATCGATCGTGATAACGCCCGCGACGCCGCCCACGCCTGGAACCTCGATCGCAACGCCAAGGATACTGAGTTGCGCCGTCTTGATGCACTGTCGGCAGCCCTGCGCGCCGAGCTGCGTGAACAGCAGGACAGCCACCAACAACGTCTCGCTGACCTGCAAGGTTCACGCGATGAACTGCGTGCGCAGTTCGCCGAACTCGCCGGGAAGATTTTCGACGAACGTGAACAGCGCTTTGCCGAAACCAGCCAGGAGCGCCTTGGCCAACTGCTCGACCCTCTCAAAGAGCGTATCCAGTCCTTTGAAAAACGCGTGGAAGAAAGCTACCAGAGCGAAGCGCGCGAGCGTTTTTCCCTGGCGAAAGAGCTGGAGCGCCTACAGCAACTGAACCTGCGCCTGTCGGACGAAGCCACTAACCTGACCCGCGCGCTAAAAGGCCAGAAAACCCAGGGTAACTGGGGCGAGCTGATCCTGGAGCGGGTCCTGGAACATGCGGGTCTGGAGAAGGGTCGTGAGTATCAGACCCAGGTCAGCCTCAAGGGACCGGATGGCGAGCGTTTCCAGCCGGATGTGCTGATCATGCTGCCTGGTGACAAACAAGTAGTGGTCGATTCCAAAGTCAGCCTGACCGCCTACCAACAGTATGTGGCGGCGGATGACGAGGTGATCGGCCAAGCGGCGTTAAAGCAGCACGTCCTGTCGTTGCGCAATCACGTCAAAGGCTTGGCCGGCAAGGACTATAAGCGTCTGGAGGGTTTGCACAGCCTGGATTTCGTTTTGCTGTTTGTGCCCATCGAGGCGGCTTTTTCCGCGGCACTGCAGGCGGAGCCGAACCTGTTCCAGGAAGCCTTCGACCGCCATATCGTGATCGTCAGCCCCACCACGTTGCTGGCCACGTTGCGGGTGATCGACAGTCTGTGGAAGCAGGAGCGCCAGAGCCAGAATGCGCGGGAGATTGCCGAGCGCGCAGGTTGGCTCTATGACAAGTTCGTGCTGTTTATCCAAGATCTGGATGAGGTGGGCAACCGTCTCCAGCAGTTGGATAAGGCTTACAGTGCTGCACGCAACAAGCTGACGGATGGGCGTGGGAACCTGGTCAGCCGTACCGAGCAGTTAAGGTTGCTCGGTGCGCGTGCCAGCAAAAGCCTGCCAGCGGATTTGCTGGAGCGGGCAATGACCGATGCGGATGGTGTGGCGCATTTGCCCGAGTAGGCGCAGAGCAGCATGTGGGAGGGGGCAATCCCCCTCTCACATTATTGAAGGGGTAAATGCCGGCTCAACAGCGCTCGCAGCGCCGCTGGCTTAACCGGTTTGGCCAGGTAATCCAGCCCCGCCGCATGCACCTCGGCCACCATTTCCGGCCGCCCGTCGGCGCTGATCACCACCCCTGGGATCGGCTCTGCCATTTGTGCGCGCAGCCACCCCATCAGCTCAGTGCCGGTTTCGCCGTGGTCCAGGTGGTAATCCACCAGTGCCAATTGCGGGCGCACACCATCGGCCAGCAGTGCCGCACATTGTGCCTGGTCGGTGGCGGTCCACACTTCGCAGCCCCAGCGTGTCAACAGGCTGCGCATGCCGATCAGGATGCTCTCTTCATTGTCCACGCACAGAACCTGCGCACCGCTCAGCGGCAGGCCGCTGTCTTGCATGGCCTTGATCGGCGGGCTGGTCTGGTTGCGCGCCAGTGGCACGCGCACGCTGAACACGCTGCCCTTGCCCGGCCATGAACGCACACTCAGGGTGTGGCCCAGCACGCGGCACAGGCCGTCGGCGATCGCCAGGCCCAAGCCCAGGCCCTTTTCGGCTCGTGTCTGGTGGCTGTCGAGGCGCTTGAACTCTTCGAAGATCACTTTTTGTTTATCCAGCGGAATGCCGGGGCCGCGGTCCCAGACTTCCAGGCACAACTCGCCTTTGCGTCTGCGTACACCCAGCAGCACTGGTCCGTCGGCATAGCGGAACGCGTTGGTCAGAAAGTTCTGCAAGATTCGCCGCAGCAGCTTGATGTCGCTGTCGATGCGCAGCCGGCTGCCACGCAGTCGAAAGCGCAAGCCTTGCTCCTGGGCGAGTGCCTTGAATTCGGCGCCCAGAGTGTCGAACAGTTCGTTGAGGATAAAGGGTTGGCGCTGCGGATTGATCTTGCCGTTTTCCAGGCGTGAGATATCCAGCAGATCACTGATCAGGTCCTCGGCGGAGCGTAGTGAGCTGTCGAGGTGTTGCACCAGTTGTCGCGCTTCGTTGGACAGGCCGTCGTGCTGGTGGGAGAGGGCCGCGGAAAACAGCCGCGCAGCGTTCAACGGTTGCATCAAGTCATGGCTCACCGCTGCCAGGAAGCGGGTTTTCGACTGGCTGGCAGATTCCGCCACACCCTTGGCCTCGGTGAGCGCGACGTTGAGTTGCGACAACTCGTGGGTGCGTTCGGTCACTCGTTGTTCCAGGCCTTCGTTGGCCTCGGTCAAGGCTTGTTCAGCTTCACGGAATGCGGTGATATCGGTGAAGCTCATGACAAATCCACCGCCGGGCATCGGGTTGCCGATCAGTTCGATCACCCGTCCATTGGGGAACAAACGCTCGGACGTATGCGCACGTCCTTGGCGCATCCAGTGCAGGCGTCGCGCCACATGCACTTCCGCTTCGCCGGGGCCGCACAGGCCGCGCTCGGCGTTGTAGCGAATGATGTCGGCAATCGGCCGTCCCACGCTGATCAAGCCTTCGGGATAGTTGAACAGCTCCAGGTAACGACGGTTCCAGGCCACCAGCTTCAGCGACTGGTCCACCACGCTGATGCCTTGGGTGATGTTTTCGATCGCGCCTTGCAGCAATGCCCGGTTGAATTGCAAAACCTCTGAGGCTTCGTCAGCGATGCGTACGACATCCTCCAGCTGCATTTCCCGGCCTTCAATGGCAGCTTTTACTACAGCGCGTGTTGAAGATGCGCCGAGTACACCCGCCAACAGGCGTTCGGTGTGGGCGATCCAGTCGTTGTCGGCATTCTGGTTGGGGTTGAAGCCTTTGCCCTGGCGATAGGCGAAACGAATAAAACTCTGCTGGGCACGTTCTTCCCCGACAAAGCGTGCGGCGAGGCTGAGCAGGTCGCTGATCTGTACCGACAACATCGAGCGGGCGCTGGCGCGCTCGCTGATTTCCTGGCCGATGAATCGTCCGGCCTGCCAATGTTCGGAAACCCGTGTGCGCGATAGCATCGAGACCCACACAAAGAGCGTGAAGTTGCCGGCCAGGGAAAACATGGTGCCCAGGGTCAGCGAAGTAACGGACAAGCCGAGCGGGTGTGAATGCATCCAGGTCAGGCCTGGGAAAAGGCTGAGCGACCAACCCAGGCTTTTCGCCGTAACCGGTAGGACCAAAGTGTAGAACCACAAGAATGTGCCCGCCGCCAACCCGGCAAACACACCACGGCGGTTGGCCTGCTTCCAGTACAACGCCCCGAGCATTGCCGGGGCCAGTTGGGTCACGGCGGCAAAGGCGATCTGGCCGATGGTAGCCAGGCTTGCGGTGGAACCGAGCAGGCGATAACTGACGTAGGCCAGCAGCAGGATGATCACAATGCTGACTCGGCGCACCGACAGCATCCAGTGACGGAACACTTCGAATGGCCGCTCGGCGCTGGAGCGCCTGAGTAGCCACGGCAGCAGCATGTCGTTTGAGACCATGGTCGACAAGGCGATGCTGGCGACGATCACCATACCGGTGGCAGCTGATGCACCGCCGATAAACGCCAGCACGGCAAGAGCCGGATGGGCTTCGGCCATGGGCAGGCTGATCACGTAGGAGTCTGGCAATACCGAGCCGGGCAACAGCATCTTGCCGCCGAGGGCAATGGGAATCACGAAGAGCGCGGCGAGGATCAAGTAGGCGGGGAACACCCATTTGGCCAGGCGCAAATCCTGGGGATCGATGTTTTCCACCACCGTCACATGGAACTGCCGGGGCAGGCAGATAATCGCCATCATCGCTACGCCGGTCTGCACCACCATCGACGGCCAGTTGATCGTTTCTTGCCAGTATTCTTCCAAGCGTGGAGCGAGCATCGCCTGGCTGAACAGGTCGCCGAAGCCGTCGTACAGGCCGTAGGTCACAAAGGCACCGACCGCGAGAAAGGCGAACAGCTTGACCAGGGATTCAAAGGCAATGGCCAGCACCATGCCGCGGTGGTGTTCGGTGGCGTCGAGGTTGCGTGTACCGAACACAATCGTGAACAGCGCCAGCACCAGCGACACAATCAAGGCGGTGTCCTGGGCGCGGGTGCCAGTGGTGTCCGGCCCGGAGCCGATCAGCAGGTTCACGCCCAGCACGATGCCTTTGAGTTGCAGGGCGATATAAGGCAGCACGCCCACCAGGCATATCAGCGCGACGACCACCGCCAGGGACTGGGATTTGCCGTAGCGGGCGGCGATAAAGTCGGCAATGGAGGTGATGTTTTCCTGCTTGCTGATCAGAATCATCTTCTGCAGCACCCAGGGTGCCAACACCAGCAAAAGCACCGGTCCAAGATAGATCGGTAAAAATGCCCACAACTGTTCGGCGGCCTGACCTACGGCGCCGAAAAAAGTCCAACTGGTGCAGTAAACGGCCAGCGAAAGGCTGTACACCCAGGCACGCATGCGCGGCGGTAGCGGCGTATGGCGGCGGTCACCGTAAAAAGCGATGGCAAACATAATGGCCATATAGGCCAGGGCAACGGCGGCGATCAGCCCGCTGGACAGCGTCATGGTAACTCCGAGCATAAGAACACCCAGGCATTCCGGGCCCGGCTGGACAGTCTCGCATGATGCTTGGGGTTAGTCAGTGTCGACCAAGGTCTTGTGAGGGGTAATGTCGCAGGGGGGTTAGTGGGGTGGCAGGGTTTTCTGGCGCAGGATATAGATCGTCACCAGCACGGCGCTGGTCAGCATGAAGCCGCGTGCCCAGGGCAGGGGGACGAGGTAGCAGGAAAAGCCGATGCTTAGCCACATCAAGCCGATGGCGTAGACCTTGCCCTTGAGCGGGATGCCATTGCCGTCCAGATAGTCACGGACCCACGGGCCCAGGCGCGGGTGTTCCACCAGCCAGTGGTAGAAACGTGGGGAGCTTCGAGCGAAGCAGGCGGCGGCGAGGAGCAGGAAGGGTGTGGTCGGCAATACCGGAAGGAAAATGCCGATTACCCCCAGCGCTACGCTCAGCCAGCCGATGGCCAGCAGTGCGTAACGCAGGAGCAGTGAACGGTTGCCCATGGGTGTCACGGGCAAACGACTCAGTGGTGACGTGGCTTGAGGATCGCCGGTTTTTCGTCAGGAGCGTTGCACAGCAGGTACAGGGCGGTCAGGGCTTCCGGGATCTGTACGATCATGTCGTCCATCAGGTTGGCATCGGCGGCGATATCAGAAAACTCAGCTTCTTCTTCAAACAGCCCCGAACCGACCATGATCGGCAGCAGCATTTCGCTGACTTCTTCCTCGGCGGTTTCGAACCAGGCGGCTTCGCGCAGGAATACACCTTCCATGAAGCCGATGCACCAGCCGCGCAGGTCGGAGTCATCCGGCTCTTCGCCCAGGTCCAGCTCGCACGGCAGCTCGAATTCCTCATCGGAGGCCAGTTGGCGACCGA
Source organism: Pseudomonas sp. (assembly GCF_050739995.1). Classification (GTDB taxonomy): domain Bacteria; phylum Pseudomonadota; class Gammaproteobacteria; order Pseudomonadales; family Pseudomonadaceae; genus Aquipseudomonas. Next base: position 16,842 of record NZ_JBOICG010000478.1, read on the forward strand.
TGTGGGCCTTGAGAGCGATCAGCGTGGATTCGATCTCTTCGCGTTGGGCGTCGTCGGTGTAATGCGGCTCTTCGGCGAACAACGCGTCGATCCATTCACGGTCAGGCACGACATCGGCGCAGATCGACAGGGCGGTCAGGTAGCCGTGGGCGGCCACGTAGTCCAGCGCCTCGTCATGCAGCTCATCGGCGTCGAGGAAGGCTTGCAGGCGGGTTAGTTGCTCAGCGAAGGACATTGAAGGGCTACCTTGGGAATAAACGATGCTGAATTCTAGGCTTTCTTGAGCGCCCAGGCCAGCTGCAAGGCATATTTGCCGGGTTTTAGATGCGGGGTTCAGGGAGACGTCTATTCGTCAGTCGTGCCCTTTGCCGGATGACGCTCGGGTATACTGCCGCGTTTTGCGATGCCCCTGCAGGCCCAGCGCCAACCCGAGAAAACTTCGCTTACGGATTATTTCCCGTGAAACCGTGTTTTTTCGGCCAGCCTGTACAGTGGGATTTCGGCACCATTTTGGAGTTTTACATGCTCGAGCAGGCTCAACGCGTCCTCAAGGACATCTTCGGCTACGACAGTTTTCGTGGCCGCCAGGGTGCGATCATTGAGCGCGTGGCCAATGGCGGTGACGCCCTGGTGCTGATGCCTACCGGCGGTGGCAAATCGTTGTGCTTCCAGGTGCCGGCCCTGTTGCGCAATGGCCTGGCGGTGGTGGTGTCGCCGCTGATCGCGTTGATGGATGACCAGGTCGCTACGCTCGAAGAGCTGGGCGTCGCTGCCGCATCGTTGAACTCCACCCTCAGCGCCGAACAGCAGCGCGACCTGGCGGCACGTATCAAACGTGGCGAAGTCAAGATGCTCTACCTGGCGCCTGAGCGGCTGGTCCAGCCACGCATGCTGGCCTTCTTGCAGAGCCTGGAAATCGCTCTGTTCGCCATCGATGAAGCCCACTGTGTGTCGCAATGGGGTCATGATTTCCGCCGCGAATATTTGCAGTTGGGCCAGTTGGCCGAGCTGTTCCCCGACGTGCCGCGTATCGCCTTGACTGCCACCGCCGACAAACGCACCCGTGAGGAAATCGTCGAGCGCCTGCACCTGCAGAATGCCGAACGTTTCCTGTCGAGTTTCGATCGGCCGAATATTTTCTACCGCATCGTACCCAAGGAGCAGCCGCGCAAGCAGTTGCTGGCGTTCCTGTCCGAACGGCGCAGCGATGCGGGCATTGTGTATTGCCTGTCGCGCAAAAAAGTCGATGAGGTGGCGGCGTTCCTGTGTGAGCAAGGCTACCCGGCGCTGCCGTACCACGCCGGGCTGCCCAACGATTTGCGTGCTTATCACCAGAAGCGCTTCCTCAACGAGGAAGGCCTGATCATGGTGGCCACCATCGCATTCGGCATGGGCATCGACAAATCCAACGTGCGCTTCGTGGCCCATATGGACCTGCCCAAATCCCTTGAGGCGTATTACCAGGAAACCGGTCGCGCTGGCCGTGACGGCCTGCCGGCTGATGCCTGGATGGTCTACGGCCTGCAAGATGTGGTGATGCTCAAGCAGATGCTGCAAAACTCCGAAGGCGACGAGCGCCACAAGCGCCTGGAGCAGCACAAGCTCGACGCCATGCTGTCGCTGTGTGAAGAAACCCGCTGCCGCCGCCAGACCTTGCTGGCGTACTTCGACGAAGACATGCCGCAGCCATGCGGCCACTGCGACAATTGCGTGGATGGCGTGCAGACCTGGGACGCCACTGAGCCTGCGCGCCAGGGCTTGTCCGCCATCTACCGTACCGGCCAGCGTTATGGCGTGGGCCATCTGGTGGATGTGTTGCTGGGCAAGGACAACGAAAAGGTGCGCAGCTTCGGCCACGAGAAACTCTCGGTCTACGGCGTCGGCAAGGCGCGCGCCGAAGGCGAGTGGCGTTCATTGTTCCGTCAGATGGTTGCCCGTGGCCTGGTGGACATCGATATCGAAGGCTTCGGCGGCCTGCGCTTGAACGACAGTTGCCGGCCTTTGCTCAAGGGGGAAGTGAGCCTGGAGC
>NZ_JBOICG010000479.1:0-9245 GCF_050739995.1 Pseudomonas sp.
GGCTTGTGCCCCATGGTTGACCAGCAGTGAGGCAACGAGCGCAATAGCGCTGGTACTCAGGCGCATAACAGGGTTTCCTTCCAAAGGCAGGGCCACTCAAGTGCTCATCGATGTGACAGATTGCACCTGCCTGGCATCGTAAGGAGCACCCGGTCAGCCGACGGGCGAAGCGGGCATTTGATAATTGTTTGCATTTGAACGTCAAGGCACTTAAGGATTGAAATGAAGTTTGTCTGCTCCTCCGACACCCTCGCACCCAACAGCAGCCGCGGCTTTGAGATCGATGGTTACAAGCTGTTGGCCGTGCGCCGGGACAGCACTGCCTACTTCTATATCAACCGCTGCCCCCATCGCGGCATTCCACTGGAGTGGCAGCCCGACCAGTTCCTGGACTCCAGCGCCAGCCTGATCCAGTGCGCCACCCACGGCGCGCTGTTTCTGATCGAGAGCGGCGAATGCATCGCCGGCCCCTGTGCCGGTCAAAGCCTCACTCCCCTGCCCGGCCGTGAAGACGAACAAGGCTTATGGGTTGAACTCTAGTCGTCCAGCAGTACATCCAACCGACGGTCGATGTAAATTTCCTCCGGCGTGATGCGCACACCATAGGCCAACACCTCTACGCCCGCGGCTTTAGCCTCACGCAATGCAGCGGCATAACCGGCATCAATTTCCACCGCCGGACGCACCGCCTCGATCCCGGAGAGATTGACGCAATACAGCTGCACCGCCCGCACACCGTCGCGCGCCAAATGCGCCAACTCACGCAGATGCTTGGCGCCACGCTGGGTCACTGCATCGGGAAAGGCTGCCACAACAGAGTCGTCGAAACCCAACGTGACGCTTTTCACCTCTACATAAGCCGCGCCCTGCAGGTACTCCAGGCGAAAGTCGATACGGCTTTTTTCCTGGCCGTAAGGCACCTCGCGCTTCAACGCGGTAAAACCGTTGAGTTCAGTGATGACCCCGGCGCGCAACGCTTCTTCGACCACTGGGTTGGCGCGCGCCGTGTTGACGCATGCCAGTCGACCTTGAGGCGTTTCGGCGATTTCCCAGGTGCCTGGCAGCTTGCGCTTGGGATCATCGGAACGGCTGAACCAGACCTGCCCGCCCTCCACCATGCAATTGAGCATCGAGCCGGTGTTTGGGCAGTGAATGGTCAGCAACTCGCCGGTAACGGTTTCGATATCGGTAAGAAAGCGCTTGTAGCGGCGAATCAGCCGCCCTTGTTCCAGAGGAGGATGAAAGCGCATCAGCCTTGCCAGCTCCGCAGACCACGGGCAATCCGCTCCACCGCCTCTTGTAACCGATCAATGTTCTGCGTGTAGGCAAAACGTACATGATGACCGGCCTGATAGCGGCCGAAATCAAGCCCAGGCGTGAAGGCCACATGTTCAGTCTCAAGGAAATGACGACAGAACGCGAAGGCATCACCGCCGAACGCGCTGATATCGGCATACAAGTAGAAAGCGCCCTCAGGCTCTACAGCAATACCGAACCCCAGCTCGCGTAAAGCGGGCAGCAGGAAGTCGCGACGGCGACCGAATTCGGCGCGACGCTCTTCCAGAATGCTCAGGGTCTGCGGGGTAAAACAGGCCAAGGCAGCGTACTGGGCCATGCTTGGCGCACTGATGTAGAGATTTTGCGCCAGCTTCTCCAGCTCCCCGACCGCAGCGGGCGGCGCTACCAGCCAACCCAGGCGCCAGCCGGTCATGCCGAAATACTTGGAAAAACTATTCAGTACAAAGGCATCGTCATCGACTTCCAGCACGCTGGCGGCATCAGTGCCGTAGGTCAGGCCATGATAGATCTCGTCGACCACCAAGTGACCGTTACGCGCCTTGATTGCACTCGAAAGCCCAGCCAGCTCGTCACGCGTCAAAATTGTACCGGTGGGGTTGGCAGGCGATGCCACCAGTGCGCCGACACTGTCGTGATCCCAGTACCTGGCGACCAGGTCAGCGGTCAATTGGTAGCGCACCTCCGGACCTACCGGTACCAATTGCGCCGCGCCTTCCACCAGCCTCAGGAAGTGCCGGTTGCAGGGGTAGCCAGGGTCAGCCAGCAGCCAGTGCTTGCCCGGGTCCACCAGCAAACTGCTCGCCAGCAGCAACGCGCCAGAGCCACCCGGAGTGATCAGAATACGCTCAGGGTCGACACTCAGCCCGTAGCGCTGCTGGTAAAAGCCGCTGATTGCTTCACGCAACTCAGGCAAGCCACGCGCCGCGGTATAGCGGGTCTTACCGTTGGCCAACGCCGCCTGTCCCGCCTGGATGATCGGCTCGGCCGTGGTGAAATCCGGCTCACCGATTTCCAGATGGATCACATCGTGGCCGGCCGCCTGCAACTCATTGGCTCGCGCCAGCAATGCCATGACATGAAAGGGTTCGATGGCGCGACTGCGCGCACTATAGGGCTGAGCCATTAGCCTTCCTTAACCGTGAGGACAAAGTTCGGATTCTACCGAACCTGCACGGTAAAACATGTTCTATTGCCTGCTCGGTCACCTGAACGGTCCGGCACACGCGCACAAAACGACTAAAATTAACATTCGAGACGATTCATACCCAGCCACGGCGGGCTACTGCAGTTTGCAACCCCGGCGCAATGGGCCTCGACAACCGGGAGTGGCGCACCCCGAATCTATCTGGTAAGTTCGCCCGCTTGCAGCCGCAGGGCCGGCAGGTGTCGGTGACGTTGCAATCCTGCGCAATGGATTAGAAGAGTGAGAGGCGGTCTATTCATGTCCACCCAAGCAAAGCAACAGCAGCAAAGCCTCAGTGGCTTCACACCTTACGTCGAAGCGAAGGGTGAGGAGTACATGGGCAAGCCCATGCGCCAGCACTTCACCAAGATCCTGCAGAAGTGGAAGCAGGAATTGATGCAAGAAGTCGACCGCACCGTTGACCACATGAAGGACGAAGCCGCCAACTTCCCGGACCCGGCAGACCGTGCCAGCCAGGAAGAGGAATTCGCCCTCGAACTGCGCGCCCGCGATCGCGAACGCAAGCTGATCAAGAAAATCGACAAGACGCTGCAACTGATCGAAGACGAAGAATACGGCTGGTGCGAAACCTGCGGTGTCGAGATTGGCATTCGTCGCCTGGAAGCCCGTCCTACCGCCGACATGTGCGTGGACTGTAAAAACCTGGCTGAAATCAAAGAAAAGCAGGTCGGCAAGTAATCCTGCCGAGCTGAACGAATGGGGCGTGCAAACGCCCCATTTTTGTTTCTGGCGTTTACCGATTTTCCAGTAGTATCCGGCCCATGACAGCCTCTACCTATATCGGGCGCTTCGCCCCCACGCCCAGCGGCCATTTGCATTTTGGCTCGCTGGTCGCCGCTCTCGCTTCCTACCTCGATGCTCGCGCCAATAACGGCCGCTGGCTGATGCGCATGGAAGACCTCGACCCACCCCGTGAAGAACCCGGTGCCCAGGCGGCGATTCTGCATGCCCTGGAAAGCTACGGCTTTGAGTGGGATGGCGAATTGGTCCGACAAAGCGAGCGGCATGATGCCTACGCCAAAGTGCTGAACGACATGTTCAACCACGGCCTGGCGTACGCCTGTACCTGCTCACGCAAACAACTGGAAGCCTACAACGGGATTTACCCAGGCCTGTGCCGCAATGCCGGTCACGATCAGCAGGACGCCGCTATCCGTTTGCGTGTTCCAGAGCTGGAGTACCACTTTACCGATCGTGTACAAGGCGAATTCCGACAACACCTGGGCCGCGATGTAGGCGACTTCATCATCCGTCGCCGCGACAGTCTCTACGCCTACCAGTTGGCCGTCGTGCTCGACGATGCGTGGCAAGGCGTGACCGATATCGTGCGCGGCGCCGACTTGCTCGACTCCACACCACGCCAGTTGTATCTGCAAGAGCTGCTGGGCCTGCGCCAACCGCGCTACCTGCATGTGCCGCTGATCATCCAGCCGGACGGTAACAAACTGGGCAAATCCTATCGTTCTCCGCCGTTGACACCCGATCAGGCCACGCCTTTGCTATTGAGGGCATTACGCGCGCTTGGCCAACAACCCGGCAACGAACTGCTTCACGCCATCCCACGGGAACTGCTGGATTGGGGTATTGCACACTGGGATGCCACAAAGATCCCACGCTTACTCACACTGGCTGAAGCGCAATTGAGCTGAAGGCTCTTGCAGCTTGCCAGCCATCCGTTACCATCGCCGCACGTTTTCACACAGAGGCCAACATGTACATCTATCGATTGGTCCTGCTGCTGGTCGTCGGGATCTACCTGTTTTCCCCCGCCATCATGGATTGGTGGATCGACGCCACGGGCGCCTGGTACCGCCCTTATCTGCTGTGGCTGATCCTGATCGTCGTGACCTTCATCCTGCAGAGCCAAAAAGATGCCGATGAGCTTTAGCCTGACCCAGATGCTGCTGATCAGCGCCGCCTACCTGGCTGCGTTGTTCGGTGTCGCCTGGATCAGTGAGCGCGGAATGATTCCACGGGCGATCATTCGCCATCCGCTGACCTACACCTTGTCCCTGGGTGTCTATGCCAGCGCCTGGGCGTTCTACGGCACGGTGGGCCTGGCCTATCAGTACGGGTATGGCTTCCTCTCCAGCTACCTCGGGGTGTCCGGGGCTTTCCTGCTGGCGCCCGTGTTGCTGTACCCGATCCTGAAGATCACCCGCACCTACCAGCTATCGTCCCTGGCGGACCTGTTTGCTTTTCGCTTTCGCAGCACCTGGGCCGGCGCACTCACCACCATCTTCATGCTGATTGGTGTGTTGCCCTTACTGGCCCTGCAAATTCAGGCGGTGGCCGACTCCATCAGCATCCTGACCCGCGAACCGGTGCAGCACCGTGTCGCCCTGGCCTTCTGTGCGCTGATCACCCTGTTCACGATCTTCTTCGGCTCGAGGCATATTGCCACCCGTGAAAAGCACGAAGGGCTGGTGTTTGCGATTGCCTTCGAATCGGTCATCAAACTGATCGCCATCGGCGGTGTTGGCCTCTATGCGCTGTATGGCGTATTCGACGGCCCGCAACAGCTGGAAATGTGGCTATTGCAAAACCAGACCGCCCTCGCCGCCCTGCACACGCCTTTGCAAGAGGGCCCGTGGCGCACGCTGCTGCTGGTGTTCTTCGCCTCGGCGATTGTGATGCCGCACATGTACCACATGACCTTCACCGAAAACCTCAACCCACGCTCACTGGTCAGTGCCAGCTGGGGCCTACCGCTGTTCCTATTGCTGATGAGCCTGGCGGTGCCGCTGATCCTGTGGGCCGGCCTGAAACTGGGAGCCACCACCAACCCGGAATACTTCACCCTTGGCGTCGGCATCGCCGCGAATAACCCGGCCCTGGCGCTACTCGCCTATGTCGGCGGCTTATCAGCAGCCAGTGGCCTGATCATCGTCACCACCCTGGCCCTCTCGGGCATGGCACTCAACCATCTGGTGCTGCCGCTGTACCAGCCGCCCGCTGAAGGCAATATCTACCGTTGGCTGAAATGGACGCGCCGAGCACTGATCGTCGCCATCATCATGGCCGGCTATGGTTTCTACCTGCTGCTGGGCGCCGGGCAAGACCTGGCCAACCTCGGCATCGTCGCGTTCGTCGCCACCTTGCAGTTCCTGCCGGGCGTGTTGTCGGTGCTGTACTGGCCGACCGCCAATCGCCGTGGTTTCATCGCCGGCTTGCTGGCTGGCATTCTGGTGTGGATCGTCACCATGTTGCTGCCATTGGTCGGCAACCTGCAGGGTTTCTACATTCCGCTGCTGAACATGATTTACGTACTGGACGACACCAGTTGGCACATGGCGGCGATCGCCTCCCTGGCCGCCAACGTGCTGATGTTCACCCTGATCTCGCTGTTCACCAACGCCAGCCCAGAAGAAACCAGCGCCGCCGAGGCCTGTGCAGTGGACAACGTGCGCCGCCCGCAGCGCCGCGAACTGCACGCCGCCTCGCCCCAGGAATTCGCCACGCAACTGGCCAAACCGCTAGGCGCCAAGGCGGCACAGAAAGAAGTCGAACAGGCATTGCGCGATCTCTACCTGCCGTTTGACGAACGGCGTCCCTATGCGCTGCGTCGCCTGCGTGACCGTATCGAAGCCAACCTCTCCGGCCTGATGGGGCCGAGCGTGTCCCAGGACATGGTGGAAACGTTCTTGCCCTACAAGGCGGGAGGCGAAAACTACGTCACCGAAGACATCCATTTCATCGAAAGCCGGCTGGAGGATTATCACTCACGCCTCACCGGCCTTGCCGCCGAACTCGATGCCCTGCGGCGCTACCACCGCCAGACCCTGCAAGAACTGCCGATGGGCGTGTGTTCGCTGGCCAAGGATCAAGAGATCCTGATGTGGAACAAGGCCATGGAAGAACTCACCGGCATCGCCGCCCAGCGGGTGGTGGGTTCGCGCTTGAATACCCTGGGCGAGCCCTGGAAAGAACTGCTGCAAGGCTTCATCAACCTGCCCGACGAACACTTGCACAAGCAGCACCTGGCCCTCGACGGCCAGACCCGTTGGCTCAACCTGCACAAAGCCGCGATTGACGAACCCCTCGCCCCCGGCAACAGCGGCCTGGTGCTGCTGGTGGAGGACCTGACCGAAACCCAGATGCTCGAAGACAAGTTGGTGCACTCCGAGCGCCTGGCCAGCATTGGTCGCCTCGCCGCCGGTGTGGCCCACGAAATCGGCAATCCGATCACCGGTATCGCCTGTCTGGCGCAGAACCTGCGGGAAGAGCGCGAAGAAGACGGCGAAATCACCGAGATCAGCGGGCAGATCCTCGAACAGACCAAGCGCGTTTCGCGCATTGTGCAATCGCTGATGAGCTTCGCCCACTCTGGCGCCCATCAGAACCAGGATGAAGCGGTGTGCCTGGCCGAAGTGGCACAGGACGCCATTGGGCTGCTGGCGTTGAACCGGCGCAATTTCGAGGTACAGTTTTTCAATTTGTGCGACCCGGACCACTGGGTCGACGGCGACTCCCAACGCTTGGCGCAGGTGTTGATCAACCTGCTATCCAACGCGCGCGACGCCTCACCGGCCGGCAGCGCGGTACGCGTCAAGAGCGAGGCTTTCGAGCACACGATCGACCTGATCGTGGAGGACGAAGGCAGCGGCATTCCACAGAACATCAAGGACCGGTTGTTCGAACCCTTCTTCACCACCAAGGACCCAGGTGAAGGTACCGGTCTGGGCCTTGCACTGGTCTATTCCATCGTTGAAGAGCATTATGGACAAATCACCATCGACAGCCCGGCTGACCCTGAAAGCCAACGCGGCACCCGTATCCGGGTGACCTTGCCGCGTCATGTCGAAGCGACGTCCGCTGTGAACTGAGACCGTCGAGAGAATTGAATCAATGCCGCACATTTTGATCGTCGAAGACGAAACCATTATCCGCTCTGCCTTGCGTCGCCTGCTTGAACGTAATCAGTACCAGGTCAGCGAAGCCGGCTCGGTGCAGGAAGCCCAAGAGCGATTCAGCATTCCCACGTTCGACCTGATTGTCAGCGACCTGCGCCTGCCGGGTGCGCCTGGCACCGAGCTGATCAAGCTTGGCCAGGGCACTCCGGTGCTGATCATGACCAGCTACGCCAGCCTGCGCTCGGCGGTGGACTCGATGAAGATGGGCGCGGTGGACTACATCGCCAAGCCCTTCGACCACGATGAAATGCTCCAGGCAGTGGCCCGTATCCTGCGCGACCACCAGTCGGCTGGCAGTGCGCCTGCCGAACCTCGTCCAGCCGGAAAGACCACCGACAAACCGGGAGCTGATAACAGCAACGGCGAGATTGGCATCATCGGCTCGTGCCCACCGATGCAGGATCTGTACAGCAAGATTCGCAAAGTCGCGCCTACGGACTCCAATGTATTGATCCAAGGCGAGTCAGGCACCGGTAAGGAACTGGTGGCCCGCGCCCTGCACAACCTGTCCAAGCGCGCCAAGGCGCCGATGATTTCGGTGAACTGCGCGGCGATCCCCGAATCCCTGATCGAATCCGAACTGTTCGGTCATGAGAAAGGCGCGTTCACAGGCGCAAGCGCCGGACGCGCGGGCCTGGTGGAAGCGGCGGACGGCGGCACGTTGTTCCTCGATGAAATCGGCGAACTGCCCCTCGAAGCCCAGGCGCGACTGCTGCGTGTCTTGCAGGAAGGTGAAATTCGCCGCGTCGGCTCGGTGCAGTCACAAAAGGTCGATGTGCGACTGATCGCAGCGACCCACCGTGACCTCAAGAGCCTGGCCAAGATCGGCCAGTTCCGTGAAGACTTGTACTACCGCCTGCATGTGATCGCACTCAAGCTGCCAGCACTGCGCGAGCGTGGAGCCGACGTCAACGAGATCGCCAACGCGTTCCTGTTGCGCCAAAGCGCGCGCATCAACCGTACTGACCTGAAGTTTGCTGCAGACGCCGAGCAGGCAATTCGGCATTACTCGTGGCCAGGTAACGTGCGAGAGCTGGAAAATGCGGTCGAGCGTGCGGTGATTCTGTCGGAAAGCCCGGAAATTTCCGCCGAACTGCTGGGTATCGATATCGAACTCAGCGACTTGGAAGATGACGATTTCCTGGGCCTGGCCCCACAGCATGGCGGCGGTAGCAATACCAGCCATGAGCCGACGGAAGATTTGTCACTGGAAGATTACTTCCAGCACTTCGTCCTTGAGCATCAGGACCATATGACCGAGACCGAACTGGCCCGCAAACTGGGTGTGAGCCGTAAGTGCCTGTGGGAACGACGTCAGCGCCTGGGCATTCCACGGCGCAAGACCGGGGTTGCCAGCGAGAGTTGAGGCCGCGCGCCCACGGGTAACACCCTCAGATGTGAAAAAACTGTTACCGCAGAACTTTCACGTAACAAAAGCCGGGGCTTACGGTAACGAAGCCCCGGCTTTTTTTCGCCTGCCAGAACCCTGAAAGCCCTTCACACCCCCGTTTTTGCTGGACGGGACAAAAGTTGGCACGCACCCTGCTATATGCTTAGTACAAAAACAATAACAAGCTTTGTACCAGACAATAAAAATAAGACGAATCGACTCACGCATAACAAAAACAACACGGCGGAGGCGCAGCTAACTGATTCTTTTGGAGAGGCGTTGCATTTGGGGCTTGCCCCGCAACCAGGCCGAGAACAACAAAAACTGCCCTAAGGCAGAGCCTGAACTGGTTGGATCGTAGATCAGCAACACAGCGACCAAAGCAATCCGTTTGCTCTTGACTCCCGATTGGGAGTGTCATGAAGGTGAAGCTTCATGG
>NZ_JBOICG010000480.1:0-5331 GCF_050739995.1 Pseudomonas sp.
GGTAGGCGTCGGCGAGCAAGGCGTATTGATGATCATCGATCAGGGCCGTGGTGGCGTCGAAGGCGAACAGATTGTCCACGGTCGCCGCCATTTCGAACGCACCTTTATAGCCATGACGTTTAACGCCGTCGATCCACTTGGGGTTGGCGGCCCGGGAACGGATCACACGGTTGAGCTCTTCCTTCAAGGTGCGGATCTTCGGCAAGTCCGGTTGGCTATGGTCGCCATGGTAGCTGGCGGCTTTTTCGCCACTCAGGGTTTCCACGGCAGCAAGCATGCCGCCCTGGAATTGGTAGTAGTCGTTGGAGTCGAGCAGGTCGTGCTCGCGATTGTCCTGGTTCTGCAACACCGCCTGCACTTGGCTCAGGCGCTGCGCGAATTGCTCGCGAGCCGCGGTGCCTTCATCGGAGCCGCCATACGCGTAAGCCCCCCAATTGAGGTAGACCTCGGCCAAATCCTCGCGGCTTTGCCACAAGCGCCCGTCAATGGCGCCCTGCACGCCTGCGCCATAGGCACCCGGCTTGGCGCCGAAGATACGCCAACCGGCCTGCTTGGCGGCGGCCTCTTCATCCAGGCCGGACTTGAGCAGCGCCTCACGCTCGCTACGCACCTTGGCTGCCAACGGGTTCATATCATCCGGCTCATCCAACGCCGCGACCGCCTGCACCGCCGCATCGAACAGACGAATCAGGTTGGCAAAGGCATCGCGGAAGAACCCGGACACCCGCAACGTCACATCCACCCGCGGGCGATCCAGCAGGCTGATCGGCAGGATCTCAAAGTCATCCACCCGCTGGCTGCCGGTGGCCCACACGGGACGCACCCCCATCAGTGCCATGGCCTGGGCGATGTCGTCACCGCCGGTGCGCATGGTCGCCGTACCCCACACCGACAGCCCGAGTTGACGCAGATGATCGCCGTGGTCTTGCAGATGCCGCTCCAGAATCAGGTTGGCCGACTGGAAACCGATGCGCCAAGCGGTGGTGGTCGGCAAGTTGCGCACATCCACCGTGAAGAAATTGCGCCCCGTGGGCAGTACATCCAGGCGCCCACGACTCGGCGCACCACTGGGGCCTGCGGGCACAAACCGACCACTCAGGGCATCCAGCAACCCACGCATTTCTGCCGGGCCGCAGGCATCCAGGCGTGGCGCGACGACGATGCGCAGGCTTTCGATAACCGCCTTCACATCCTCCCACCCGGGCTCCTCCAACTGCTCAAGCGGACCTTCCAGCGCCTGCTCGATCAGTCGCGCCGCATACAGCTCCAAGCGTTCGCGGGTATCACCGGCGGTACGCCATAACTGCGCGTCGATCTTCTGCAACACCTTCGGACGACGCCCGGTCCAGGGCTCGGCCAAGGCACAATCGAGGGGATCGAAGCCCAAGTCGAAAGCCTTGGCCAATACGCGCAACAGGCTTGATTGCGGGCCACGACCATCGCCGCGCGGGATGCGCAACAACGCCAGCAGCGTGTCGATACGCAAGCGGCCCTCGGGGGATTCGCCAAAGATATGCAGGCCGTCGCGAATCTGTGACTCCTTCAAGTCGCATAGATAAGTGTCCAGGCGCGGCAACCAGACGGCCGCATCCACGTCGCTGCCCAGCTCCAGTTCCTGGTCGATACGGGTTTCGCGCACCAACTTGAGAATGTCTTTCTGCAGCTCCAGCGCACGGCGCGGGTCAAGCAACTGCGCCTCGTAGTACTCGTCCGCCAACAGTTCCAGGTTACGCAACGGGCCGTAGGTTTCGGCACGGGTCAGCGGTGGCATCAAGTGATCGATGATCACCGCCTGGGTGCGACGCTTGGCTTGGGCGCCCTCGCCCGGGTCATTGACGATAAACGGGTAGATATTCGGCAGCGGCCCGAGCAATGCGTCGGGCCAGCAGTTTTCCGACAGGCCCACCCCCTTGCCTGGCAACCATTCGAGGTTGCCGTGCTTGCCCACGTGGATAACACCGTGAGCGCCGTAGGTGTGGCGCAACCAGAAATAGAAGGCGAGATAGCCGTGGGGCGGCACCAGATCCGGATCGTGATACACCGCGCTAGGGTCTACTTGATAACCCCGTGCTGGCTGGATGCCGACAAACGTCAGGCCCAAGCGCAGGCCAGCGACCATCATACGACCGTCGCGGCACATCGGGTCGAGATCAGGCGCGCCCCAGCGCTCCAGCACGGCCTGGCGGTTGGCTTCGGGCAAGCCGTTGAACATCGCCTCATAATCGTCCAGGCCCAGGCTTTGGTGACAAGGGCGCAAGTCGAGGCTGTCCAGGTCATTGGTAACACCACCCAACAGCTCATGGATCAGCGCCGTACCGCTGTCCGGCAGTGTCTGCGGCAGTGGATAGCCTTCAGCTTGCAACGCACGCAGGATATTCAGCGCCGCGGCCGGGGTATCCAGGCCCACGCCGTTGCCGATGCGTCCGTCACGGGTCGGGTAGTTGGCGAGCACCAGCGCAATGCGTTTGTGCGCATTCGGCAGCCGCGCCAGTTCGACCCAACGCCGCGCCAGTGCGGCGACAAAGTCCATGCGCTCAGGGGCGGCGCGGTAGCACACCACGTCCGACTGGCTGCGCTCGCTGCGCCAAGCCAGGTCTTTGAAGCTGATAGGCCGACTGATGATGCGCCCGTCCAACTCCGGCAACGCGATGTGCATCGCCAGGTCACGCGGGCCGAGACCCTGTTCGCTGGCCTCCCAGCCGGGCTGGTTGTCTTGGGCACAGATCGCCTGGATCACCGGGACATTGCGGCGAAACGGGCGCAAGTGCGGCGCTTCGGGGCTGGATTGGGCAAAGCCGGTGGTATTCAGGATCACCGCTGCTCCGACGTCATCCAGCAGTTCCTCGACCACCGTGAGGCAGCCGGGCTCTTTCAGACTGGCCACCGCTATCGGCAACGGATTAAGCCCCGCCGCCTGCAAGCGCTGGCAGAACACATCGATAAAAGCGGTATTGGCGGCCTGCAAATGAGAGCGGTAAAACAGCACCGCCGCCACCGGAAACTCAGCCTCCCACGCCATTTGCCAGTCATTGAGCCGGGCATTGGCTTTATGTGGGTGGTAAATCGCCGTACGCGGCAAGGTTTGCGGCTCGCTCCACGCGTAATCGCGGCCCAGGTAAGCACTGGCCAGGCAACGATAGAAATCCAGGGCATTGCCCAAGCCGCCCTGGCGCAGGAAGTGCCAGAGGCGGTCGCGCTCTTCCATGCCGACGGTACTCAGGCCACTGAGTTCCGGGTCCGGGCGATCATCCCCCGGCACCAGGATCAGTTGCACGCCGCGCTCGGCCAACGCCACCAGGCGTTCGATGCCGTAGCGCCAATAACCGATACCGCCGTGCAGCGAAATCAGGATCACCTTGGCGTGGCGCAACACCTCATCGACGTACAGATCGACCGAAGCGTGGTTCTGCACCTGCATCGGGTTGGCCAGGCGCAGGCTGGGGTAATCCTCAGGCAACTGCTGAGCGGCCTCGGCCAACAGCGCCAGGCTGGAGTCGCCACTGCACAGGATCACCAGTTCAGCGGGGGTTTGGCCTAAGTCGGCAATATTGTCGTCCGAGACGAAACCACCGGGTTGGGTCCTGAGCAGGTGCATGGGTCAGACGCTGAGGGCAGCGCGCAGTTGCGCTTCAAGGCCCGCTGCGTCCAGCTCCTGGCCGATCAGCACCAGGCGTGTGGTGCGCGCCTCATCGGCGCCCCAGGCACGGTCGAAGTGCTTGTCGAAACGTGTGCCCACGCCCTGGATCAGCAAGCGCATCGGTTTGTTCGGGATGGCCGCAAAACCTTTGATGCGCAGGATGCCGTGTTGCACAACGAGCTGCGTCAGGGCGTCGAGCAGCAGCGCTTCGTCGGCTTGGGGCAGGTCGATGGAGATCGAATCGAAAGCATCGTGGTCGTGATCTTCTTCGCCTTCGTGATGATGATCATGATGACTGTGGCGAGCGTCGATATGTTCCTCGGAGCCTGCGCCCAAACCAATCAGCACGTCCAATGGCAGGCGACCGCTGCTGGCTTCGATGATCTTCACTGCTGGCGGCAGTTCTTCGGCAACTTCCAGGCGAACACGGGCCAGGTCTTCGGGGTTGATCAGGTCGGTCTTGTTGAGGATTACCAGGTCGGCACTGGCCAGTTGGTCGGCGAACAACTCGTGCAGCGGCGATTCGTGGTCCAGGTTCGGGTCGAGCTTGCGCTGGGCGTCCACTTGATCCGGGAACGCGGCGAAAGTGCCAGCGGCCACGGCCGGGCTGTCGACCACGGTGATCACCGCGTCAACGGTGCAGGCGCTGCGGATTTCCGGCCACTGGAAGGCTTGCACCAGGGGTTTGGGCAGGGCCAGGCCGGAGGTTTCGATCAGGATATGGTCGAGGTCGCCGCGACGGGCCACCAACTCGCGCATCACCGGGAAGAACTCTTCTTGTACGGTGCAGCACAGGCAGCCGTTGGCCAGTTCGTACACGCGGCCATTGGCTTCTTCCTCGGTGCAACCGATGGAACACTGCTTGAGGATTTCCCCGTCGATACCCAGCTCGCCAAATTCGTTGACGATCACAGCGATGCGGCGGCCCTGGGCGTTATCCAGCATATGGCGCAGCAAAGTGGTCTTGCCCGAGCCGAGGAAGCCGGTAACGATGGTGACAGGGAGTTTGGCCAGTGTTTTCATCGGATGCCCTTTGGGGCGGGCATACGGGACGACAGGCCCTGCGGCAGCGCGCAGCAGCGGATTTCGTCACCGGATCACCCCGCCCGGTTGAATTGGAAAATCGGTTGCGAGGCAGGTCTCCTGGCTTGGGGCTTGCAGGTCTTGCGACCGGCGCTGGCTGCGCCTTCCCGCCTTATCGGCAGTGGCGTGGCAGTCAGCAGAACCCTTCACAGTTGCGGGGGCAGCCGCGGCTTGAACCGCGTTCCCTTCTTAGCTTCGGCCTGGACCGAAGAACCTCGAGGGTGCAAGGCTACGCAGTGCTTGGGGGATGGTCAATGATGGGGTTGGGTTGGGTTGGGTTGGGTTGGGTTGGTGTACATATCCGTTGCTGCGGTAACGGCGGCTTAGGGTTCCGCCCTTACGGCGGGTCACTTTTGGAAAAGAGCCCCAAAAGTAACCAAAAAGGCTCTTGCCCCAACACTCGGCACCTCGCTCACGCTCGGTGTGCCCGTAATCCGACATGGATTTGGGGGGCCGCTTAAGATCAAAATCAAAATCAAGATCAAAAACAAAGCCAGAGCCAGAGCCAGAGCAGAATCAGATCTGCTTTTCTGTGGGAGCTGGCTTGCCTGCGATGGCATCAGCAGGGTGTACCTGATTCACCGAGGTGTCTGCATCGCAGGCAAGCCAGC
>NZ_JBOICG010000481.1:0-4089 GCF_050739995.1 Pseudomonas sp.
GCTCTACACCACCCTGATTCGCGGCGTGCCCGACCTGGTGCTGATGCTGCTGATTTTTTACAGCCTACAAATCTGGCTGACCGGTTTTACCGACTTCATGGAATGGGACTACATCGAGATCGACCCATTCAGCGCCGGGGTTATCACTCTGGGCTTCATCTACGGCGCCTACTTCACCGAGACCTTTCGCGGCGCGATCCTCGCCGTACCCCGTGGACAGTTGGAAGCGGCGACCGCTTACGGCCTCAAGCGCGGCCAGCGGTTTCGTTACGTAACCTTCCCGCAGATGATGCGCTTTGCCCTGCCGGGCATCGGCAATAACTGGATGGTGATGCTCAAGGCCACGGCGCTGGTGTCGATCATCGGCCTGGCGGACTTGGTCAAGGCTGCCCAGGACGCGGGCAAGAGCACCTATCAACTGTTCTATTTCCTGGTGCTCGCCGCGCTGATCTACCTGCTGATCACCAGCGCTTCCAACTTCGTCCTGCGTCGGCTTGAACGTCGCTACTCCGCTGGGGCCCGGGAGGCCGTGCGATGATCGAACTACTGCAGCAATACTGGCGGCCCTTCCTGTACAGCGACGGCCAGCACATCACCGGGCTGGCAATGACGATGTGGTTGCTGAGCCTCTCGCTGGTGTTCGGTTTTGTGGTGTCGATCCCGCTGTCCATCGCCCGGGTGTCGCGCAAGCGCTGGGTGCGCTGGCCGGTGCAGTTCTACACCTACCTGTTTCGCGGCACGCCGCTGTATATCCAACTGTTGATTTGCTACACCGGCATCTACAGCATTGCGGCGGTGCGGGCGCAACCGGTGCTGGATGCGTTTTTTCGCGATGCGATGAACTGCACCATCCTTGCCTTCGCCCTCAACACCTGCGCCTACACCACCGAGATTTTCGCCGGGGCGATCCGCAGCATGGCCCATGGCGAAGTCGAAGCGGCCAAAGCCTATGGCCTTACCGGTTGGAAGCTGTACGCCTACGTCATCATGCCCTCGGCCCTGCGTCGCTCGTTGCCGTACTACAGCAATGAAGTGATCCTGATGCTGCACTCGACCACGGTGGCCTTCACCGCAACGGTGCCTGACATTCTCAAGGTGGCCAGGGATGCCAACTCGGCGACCTACATGACCTTTCAATCATTCGGTATCGCTGCGCTGATCTACCTGACCGTGACCTTTGCCCTGGTCGGTCTGTTTCGGTTGGCGGAGCGCCGCTGGCTGGCCTTTCTCGGGCCAAGTCACTAAGCGGTCTTTCATGTAAGGAGCATTCATGCGCCATGAGGTACATGATCTGATCGCACCGGTGCCGGGCACGGCGCGGCAGATCCACAGTTTTCACTTCGGCCCGGAACAGGCCGAAGGCAAGATCTACATCCAGTCATCGCTGCATGCCGATGAGTTGCCGGGCATGCTGGTGGCCTGGCACTTGAAGGTACGCCTGGCTGAGCTGGCCGCCACCGGTCGCTTGCGCAGCGAAATCGTGCTGGTGCCCATCGCCAACCCGGTGGGGCTGGAGCAGGTGCTGATGGACATCCCCCTGGGCCGCTACGAGCTGGAAAGCGGGCAGAACTTCAATCGATGGTTCGTCGACCTCAGCGAGCAGGTCGGAGACCAGATCGAGGATGTACTCGGGGATGATCCGCAACACAACGTCGAGCTGATCCGCACCGCGCTGTCCAGCGCCCTCACCGCGCACACCGCCGACACCCAGTTGCACTCCCAACGCTTGGTGCTGCAACGCTTGGCGTGTGATGCCGACATGGTGCTCGACCTGCATTGCGATTTCGAAGCCGTGGCGCACCTGTACACCACGCCTGAGGCTTGGCCTCGGGTTGAACCGTTGGCCCGGTATCTGGGCTCGGAAGCCAACTTGCTCGCCACCGATTCCGGCGGGCAATCCTTCGATGAGTGTTTCACCTTGGTGTGGTGGCAATTGCAGCAACGTTTCGGCGAGCGCTTCCCGATCCCCATGGGCAGCTTTTCGGTGACCGTCGAACTGCGCGGCCAGGGCGACGTCAACCACGGGCTGGCGGCCCTCGACTGCCAGGCAATCATTGATTACCTGATTCACTTCGGTGCGATTGCTGGCGACATCGCGCCACTGCCCGACCTGCCCTACCCGGCGACGCCGCTGGCGGGCGTGGAACCCGTCGCCACGCCGGTCGGCGGCTTGCTGGTGTTCAGCGCCCTGCCCGGTGAATACCTGGAGGCCGGGCAACTGATCGCCGAAATCATCGACCCCATTACTGACCGCGTAACTCCCGTGCCTTGTAAAAGCGCCGGACTGCTTTACGCCCGCTCGCTACGCCGCATGGCCACTGCCGGGATGGTCATTGCCCATGTCGCAGGCACTGAGGCCTACCGCAGCGGCTACCTACTTTCGCCTTGAGGATGCACGCTCCATGTACAAATTGACCGTTGAAGGCCTGCATAAAAGCTATGGCGATAATGAAGTGCTCAAAGGTGTTTCGCTCAAGGCCAAGACCGGTGATGTGATCAGCCTGATCGGCGCCAGTGGCTCGGGCAAGAGCACCTTTTTGCGCTGCATCAACTTCCTGGAAACCCCCAACGACGGCGCCATGACCCTGGATGGTCAGCAGATCCGCATGGTCAGCGACCGCCACGGCATGCGTGTGGCCGATGATGCCGAACTGCAGCGCCTGCGCACGCGTTTAGCGATGGTGTTCCAGCACTTCAACCTGTGGAGCCACATGAGCGTGCTGGAAAACATCACCATGGCACCGCGCCGAGTGCTGGGATGCAGCAAGAAGGACGCCGAGGAGCGCGCTCGTCGCTACCTGGACAAGGTCGGCCTGCCAGCACGTGTCGCCGACCAGTACCCGGCGTTTCTGTCCGGTGGCCAACAGCAGCGGGTGGCGATCGCCCGCGCCCTGGCCATGGAGCCGGAGGTCATGCTCTTCGACGAACCCACCTCGGCCCTCGATCCAGAGCTGGTCGGCGAAGTGCTGAAGGTGATCCAGGGCCTTGCCGAGGAAGGCCGCACCATGATCATGGTGACCCACGAGATGAGCTTTGCGCGCAAGGTGTCGAGTCAGGTGCTGTTTCTGCACAAGGGCTTGGTGGAAGAACAAGGCGCACCGGCGGATGTGCTGGGCAATCCGCAGAGTGAGCGTTTGCAGCAGTTCTTGAGTGGCAACTTGAAGTAGCCCCTGACGCTGCCAAGGGGCATACCGTGCCGTAGCGAGCCCCTACAGGACTCAGGCGATAGGTGCAGGAGGTGGCTCATCCGGCAGGGTTGGCTCACCGGGCTCGGTAGGCTGTGGGTAATCCGGTTCAGGTTGGCCGGGGATGCCGCCCGCATAAGCAGGGTCGGCCATCAGGGACCAGGCCAGAACACCAATCTGGTTGGGTTCAAGCCGGGCGAGTTCGGCGCTGATTCGCGGGTCGATCTTCATAAAGCACTCCTCAAGCGTGGCCCGGCGCGCTTTGCACGCGCCGAGGCTGTACACCCAATAGAGTCACTTCCCGCAGACAAATTCCATTTGCGTGTAGGAGCTTTCTATCAAGCGCGTGGGAGAGTTACGCCGAGCTGGCCCTGGTACTTGCCGCCACGGTCTTTATAGGACACTTCGCAGGCCTCGTCGGACTGCAGGAACAGCATCTGCGCCACACCTTCGTTGGCGTAGATCTTCGCTGGCAAGGTAGTGGTGTTGGAGAACTCCAGGGTGACGTGCCCTTCCCACTCAGGCTCAAGCGGTGTCACATTGACGATGATGCCGCAACGGGCGTAGGTGCTTTTGCCCAGGCAGATGGTCAACACGTCGCGAGGAATACGGAAGAACTCCACAGTGCGCGCCAGGGCGAAGGAGTTCGGTGGGATGATGCACACGTCGCTCTTGACGTCGACGAAGCTTTTTTCGTCGAAGTTCTTTGGATCGACGGTCGCCGAATTGATGTTGGTGAACACCTTGAATTCATCGGCGCAACGCACGTCGTAGCCGTAGCTGGAAACCCCATACGAGATCAGGCGTTCGGCACCTTCGCCACGCATCTGGCGCTCTACGAAGGGCTCGATCATGCCGTGCTCTTGCGCCATGCGGCGAATCCACTTGTCCGATTTGATGCTCA
>NZ_JBOICG010000482.1:0-2432 GCF_050739995.1 Pseudomonas sp.
TTCAAACGCTCTGTCTCCCGTGCGCTATCCACTCCTCTTGCGCGCTGGGGCTGATTTCCCTGACGGCAGCCCACAAGGCGCCTTTCAACAACTCTAATTCGCTCCGCGTGCGCGCGGTGCTGTTAAGGAAAGCCGACATGCAGCTTAAAGATGCCCAGTTGTTCCGCCAGCAAGCTTTTATCGATGGCGCTTGGGTCGATGCGGACAATGGTCAGACCATCAAGGTCAACAACCCGGCCACGGGCGAAATTCTCGGTACTGTGCCGAAGATGGGCGCCGCTGAAACCCGCCGCGCGATCGAAGCCGCCGACAAGGCCCTGCCGGCCTGGCGTGCACTGACTGCCAAGGAGCGAGCCAACAAGCTGCGTCGTTGGTTCGAACTGCTGATCGAAAACCAGGAAGACCTCGGTCGCCTGATGACGCTCGAACAAGGCAAGCCGCTGGCCGAAGCCAAGGGCGAAATCGTCTACGCCGCGTCCTTTATCGAGTGGTTCGCCGAAGAGGCCAAGCGCATCTACGGCGACGTGATCCCCGGCCACCAACCCGACAAGCGCCTGATTGTGATCAAGCAGCCTATCGGCGTGACCGCAGCCATCACTCCGTGGAACTTCCCGGCCGCGATGATCACCCGTAAAGCCGGCCCGGCCCTGGCCGCAGGCTGCACCATGGTGATCAAGCCCGCTTCGCAAACCCCGTTCTCGGCCCTGGCCCTGGTTGAACTGGCACACCGTGCCGGTATCCCGAAAGGCGTGCTGAGCGTGGTCACCGGCAGCGCCGGCGACATCGGCGGCGAGCTGACCAGCAACCCGATCGTGCGTAAATTGTCCTTCACCGGCTCCACCGAAATCGGTCGCCAGCTGATGGCCGAATGCGCCAAGGACATCAAGAAAGTCTCCCTGGAACTGGGCGGTAACGCGCCATTCATCGTGTTCGACGACGCGGACCTGGATAAGGCCGTCGAAGGCGCGATCATCTCCAAGTACCGCAACAACGGCCAGACCTGCGTCTGCGCCAACCGCCTGTACATCCAGGATTCGGTGTACGACGCGTTCGCGGAAAAACTCAAGGTGGCCGTGACCAAATTGAAGATTGGCAACGGTCTCGAAGAAGGCACCACCACTGGCCCGCTGATCGATGAAAAAGCTGTGGCCAAGGTGCAGGAACACATTGCCGACGCCCTGAAAAAAGGCGCCACGTTGCTGGCCGGTGGCAAGGTGATGGAAGGCAACTTCTTCGAGCCGACCATCCTCACCAACGTGCCGAAAGACGCCGCCGTCGCCAAGGAAGAAACCTTTGGTCCGCTGGCGCCGCTGTTCCGCTTCAAGGACGAAGCTGAAGTGATCGCGATGTCCAACGACACCGAGTTCGGCCTGGCTTCCTACTTCTACGCCCGCGACCTGGGCCGTGTGTTCCGCGTGGCCGAAGCCCTGGAATACGGCATGGTCGGCGTCAACACCGGGTTGATCTCCAACGAAGTGGCGCCGTTCGGCGGCATCAAGGCTTCGGGCCTGGGCCGTGAAGGCTCCAAGTACGGGATCGAGGACTACCTGGAAATCAAATACCTCTGCCTGGGCATCTAACGTCCGGCAAGGCATTGCAGCAAACGCAGAGGGCACGAGAGCGCTGACCCTTTGCGTGTTTCACCCCGTAATTCGTAGTGGCCGGGAAAGCTGTGGCAGTCGATCATCGCATGCTGCCGTAGTTGCCTCCCCGCCACGTATTCCTTGGACCACGCCACCCGATGAGTGGCGAATGAGGACTTTATGAGCAAGACCAACGCATCCCTGATGAAACGCCGCGAAGCCGCTGTACCACGCGGTGTTGGCCAGATTCACCCGATCTTCGCCGAATCCGCGAAGAACGCCACCGTGACCGATGTTGAAGGTCGCGAGTTCATCGACTTCGCCGGTGGTATCGCCGTGCTGAACACCGGCCACGTGCACCCGAAAATCATCGCGGCCGTGACCGAGCAACTGAACAAGCTGACTCACACTTGCTTCCAGGTTCTGGCCTACGAGCCTTACGTGGAACTGTGCGAAAAAGTGAACGCCAAGGTGCCAGGTGATTTCGCCAAGAAAACCCTGCTGGTCACCACCGGTTCCGAAGCCGTTGAGAACGCCGTGAAAATCGCCCGTGCCGCCACTGGCCGTGCCGGCGTGATCGCGTTCACCGGCGCTTACCATGGCCGCACCATGATGACCCTGGGCCTGACCGGTAAAGTCGTGCCTTACTCGGCCGGCATGGGCCTGATGCCAGGCGGCATCTTCCGTGCGCTGTACCCGAACGAACTGCACGGTGTGAGCATCGACGATTCGATCGCCAGCATCGAACGCATCTTCAAGAACGATGCCGAGCCGCGTGACATCGCTGCCATCATCATCGAGCCGGTCCAGGGCGAAGGTGGTTTCTACGTCGCGCCGAAAGCCTTCATG
>NZ_JBOICG010000483.1:0-7624 GCF_050739995.1 Pseudomonas sp.
TGACACACCGCATTCGCGAGCAAGCCCGCTCCCACATTTTGATCGGCGCCGTTCTCAGGGCTTGCTCGCCAGCTCTTCCAAGTGATCCATCAACTCCTGAGGCTTGAGCACCAGCACATCGCTCTCCACGGCATCCAGTATCACCTCTGCCGTGTTGCCGATCAGCGCCCCGGAGATCCCGGTGCGCGCTACGGTGCCGATGATGGTGACCGCCGCCTGCAAAGTGTGCGCAGCATGGGGAATCAAGACATCCGCCGGGCCTTCTTCGATATGCAGGTGGGTATCGTCGATATCGAATTCGGCCTGGAACGCCTTGCATTGCTCGCGATAGCGCGCCTCGATGGTTTCCTTGAGTTGAAACACAGGGTCGCCCGCCGACAGCATGGGCGACGGATGGGCGCTGATGACGTGCAATTGAGCCTTGGCCACCCGGGCAATGTCGAAACCGTGGTCGACAATGGTGTTGTGCAATGCCTGGTGCTCACTGTCGTTATTGCCTACATCAATCGCCGCCAGTACCACCTTGCCGGCCCAAGGTGTGGCGGTTTTCACCAACAGCACGGGAGTAGGGCAGTAGCGCAGCAGCTTCCAGTCAGCCGGCGTCAGTAGGGCCTTTTTCAGCGGACTGTCGGGGAAATGCTGCTTGACCACCAGCCCACAGCCTTCGGCTTGCTGCACGTCGATGATGGTTTCATGCAGGCTGTCGTTCCAGGCCTGCTCGGTGGTCACGCCGTAGCCATCCTCCTGCAAACCCGCCTTGAGCAGGCTCAGCAGTGCCGAGTGCTCGTGTTTCTTGTCGCAGACCAACAAGTGCAGGTGCGCGCCGGTCACCCCGGCGATCAGCTTGGCGCGCTTGAGGGCCAGGCTTTCCGAGTGTTCAGGCTCAATGACCACCAGGATGCTGCGGATGGCTTGCATGGTCGGATTCTCCAGTAGAAGGCGGCGTGGAGTAACTATAGTTGCTGTCAGACAGACGTCATGTTGATGCACATCAAGGCCGGTGGCTGGTGGTCTGTGGCGTGGTCGGTATAATCGGCGCCCTTTTCTGATCCTTTTGCCCGTGAGCCCGATGAACCTGCCCGAAATCCACGAATTCCTCGGCTGCCGCACCCCTGACGCCTGGGTCCAGGCCGCATTGGCCGATCAGGAAACCTTGCTGATCGACCACAAGAACTGCGAATTCAAAGCCGCCAGCACGGCCCTGAGCCTGATCGCCAAGTACCACGGTCATGTGGACCTGATCAATATGATGTCGCGCCTGGCCCGTGAAGAGCTGGTGCACCATGAGCAAGTCATGCGCCTGATGAAAAAGCGCAAAGTCGAACTGCGCCAACTGCACGCTGGCCGCTACGCCTCGGCGTTGCGCAAAGTGGTGCGCAGCCATGAACCGGTCAAACTGGTGGATACCCTCGTGGTCGGCGCCTTTATCGAAGCGCGCAGTTGCGAGCGTTTCGAAGCGCTGGTGCCGCATTTGGACGAAGAACTTGGCAAGTTCTACTTCGGTTTGCTGAAAAGCGAAGCGCGGCATTTTCAGGGTTACTTGAAACTGGCGTATCAATACGGCGACGCCAAGGACATCGCCCACGTGATCGAACGCGTACGGGCGGCCGAACAGGAATTGATCGAGTCACCCGACGTCGAGTTCCGCTTTCACAGTGGCGTGCCAGCCTGAGGCAACCGCCACGCCGATCAGCGCGGTGATGCCTGCCAGCAGCAGGATCACCGTTTGCGTGCCCAAAGGCGCCGCCAGCAGCGCAACCGCGAGGCCCGCCAAGGGTTGGGCCAGGTTGTTGAACAGTGTGATCACGCCCACCGTCTTGCCGAAATCCTGCACCGGAATCACCCGCTGACGGGTGCTGCGCAGGTACACATTGAACATCTTGTCGAAGCCGGTAACCAGCAGGAACCCCGAGGCGTACAGCCCTACACTGGGGCTGACGGCCATGATCAGCGCACCGACGCCGATCATCGAATACGACAGCCCGCCCAGAACCTTCAACGGCAGGTGGGTTCGTGCCAGGTAAAACAGAATCCCGATGGTCACTAACGCTCCCAGCGTTTGCAGTAACGCATAAGCATCCTTGCCGGCGGCAAACTGGCCGGTGACCAACGCCGCAGAGGTGGCTAGCGTCACGCCGATGATGAGGTTCACGCCCACGGCCAGGGTGATGATCCGTTTTAACTCCACTCGATCCCGGATATGTCCCAAGGCGATGCGCAACGGCCGCAGCCAGATATCGGGATGTTGCTCGAAGGTTTGCAGGCTCACTGCGCTGGTGCGTTGCCAGAACCGCATGGCCAGGTCGGCCAGCAAAAACAGCCCGGCAACCCCCAGCGCGACCCAATGCCAGGCCCAGATTTCCAACAGCAGCGCCGCGACGAGCGGACCGAGTACCAGGCCGCTCTGATCGGCGATTTGTGAGTAGGAGAGGGTCTTGGTATAGGTGTAATGCTTGAAAATATGCGGCATCAGCACTTCCCGCGCCATGATGCCTTGGGTGGTCAACACCCCGCAGAGTGCCGACAGCAGGACAATCCAGTAAAGGCCGTCAAACACGGCATACAGTGCTACCGTTGCGGCGCAGGCCAGCGCCCGGTAGACCTGGCTGATATGCAGGATACGCACCGGAGAGAATTTATCGCAGACTGCGCCGCATACTGGAAAGGCCAGGTAGCGTGGCAATGACTCGACAAAAAATGCCAAACCCGCCCAGGCCACGCTCTGGGTGGTCTGAAACACGATCAAGGGCACGATAAACAACAGAATCTGGTCTGCCAGTCGCGACAGGAACAGCGAAACGAAGAACGCCAGGTAATCCTTGCGCATACAACTCCCTGTGGATGGCGTTAAAGATTGCAGGCTATTTGTTAAAAACTCTTAAAAGCATGAAGCTTCGTCGGGCAGTGATGGCCAGCTGCTTCTGTCGGCCAGCTTGCCACCTATAATGGCTGCACTTCAATCGGCATAGCCACACTGAGAATTTATGGAAAACCTGGGTCTGGGCAAAGTCCTGCTCGTTGAGGACGATGAAAAGCTGGCAGGGCTGATTGCGCACTTTCTGTCGCAGCATGGTTTCGAGGTGCGGGTGGTGCACAGGGGCGATAAAGCCCTGGCGGCGTTCCTGGACTTCAAGCCGAAGATTGTCGTGCTCGACCTGATGCTGCCGGGCCAGAGCGGGCTGCATGTGTGTCGTGAGATTCGCAACGTGTCTGACACGCCCATCGTGATCCTCACCGCCAAGGAAGATGACCTGGACCATATTCTCGGGCTGGAGTCCGGCGCTGATGACTATGTGATCAAGCCGATCAAACCGCCGGTGCTGCTCGCACGCCTGCGTGCGTTGCAACGCCGGCAAGTGCCTGAGCCCACTGTACGCGGCTCGTTGGAATTCGGTCGCTTGTCGATTGACCGCAGTTGCCGGGTGGTCAGCCTGGGCGGTGAAAAAATCGACCTCACCACCATGGAGTTTGAATTGCTGTGGCTGCTGGCCAGCAGCTCGGGGAAGATCCTCTCCCGCGATGACATCCTCAACCGCATGCGCGGCATAGCCTTCGATGGCCTTAACCGCAGCGTCGACGTCTACATCAGCAAACTGCGCAGTAAGCTCAACGACAACCCCAGGGAACCGGTGTGCATCAAGACCATCTGGGGCAAGGGCTACCTGTTCAACCCGTTCGCGTGGGAGGTTTAGATGCTGCGGCTGTTTCTGCGCCTGTATGTGATCCTTGCGCTTGGTTTGGCAGGGGCGATCTGGCTGGTCAACTACACCTTCGACGAGTTATTGCCTGAGGCCAACGAGGTCTATAACCGCGAAGCCTTGCGTGGCCCGGCTTATGGGCTGGTGGAACAACTGCGTCCGTTGCAAGGGCCGGCACGCGAGGCGCGCCTGGATGAATTGCAGCCGCATTACGGGTTGCGCCTGAAGCTGGTCCAGCACGATGCGTTGGAGTTGAACGAGCGTGAACAGCAACTGCTCGCTGCTGGCCAACTGGTAGTGCGTGGTGACTTCATGGAGTTCATCACCAGCATCGACGGCGGCCCGCAACTGCTGCAAATCAAGCTGCCGGAAGAACCCAAGTGGTTGTACCTGTGGGCCTATGGTTTTCTCGGCGTCAGTCTGGCCCTGGTCCTGTATTTCTGGGTGCGTCCGCACTGGCGTGACCTGGAACATATCCGCTTGGCCGCCCAACGCTTCGGCGATAATGACCTCGCCTCGCGCATCTTGCTGCCGCGCCGTTCCACTGTGCGTGAACTGGCCGGGCACTTCAACCAGATGGCCGAACGCATCGAAAGCCTGATCGCCAACCAGCGCGAACTGACCAACGCGGTGTCCCACGAACTGCGCACGCCCATTGCGCGCTTATCGTTCGAACTCGACCAGCTCAAGCAACAGGCCGACCCACGCCAGAGCCGTGAGTTGATCAACGACATGTATGCCGACCTGGGCGAGCTGGAGGAAATGGTTTCCGAATTGCTCACCTACGCCAGCCTGGAGCGTGGCGCCACGCAGGTCACCCGGGAAAGTATCGAGGCCCACAGCTGGCTCGACAGCGTAATTGGCAGCGTGGCCCTGGAGGCTGAAGCGGCGGGTGTGCAACTGTCGTTGCGTACCTGTGAAGTGGACTTTATCCAGATCGAGCCGCGCTTCATGGCACGGGCGGTGATCAACCTGCTGCGCAATGCCATTCGTTATGCGGACCGCCGCGTGGAAGTCTCGCTGGTCAAGTTCGGTACGGGTTACGAAGTGCGGGTCAACGACGATGGTCCCGGCGTGCCGTTGGAGGGGCGGGCGAAGATCTTCGAACCCTTCATGCGCCTGGATGCCAGCCGCGACCGCCGCACCGGCGGCTTCGGCCTGGGCCTGGCGTTGGTGCGGCGGGTCAGCCAATGGCATGGCGGGCAAGTAGAAGTGCTGGATTCGGAGTGGGGCGGGGCGTCGTTTCGGATGACGTGGGCGTATGCCGAATAGCAATTTCGCACATGATGAAGATCAAGTGTGGGAGGGGGCCAGCCAATTAAGAAAGGCAGCAGCAAACAAACTCTTGTAGTGAGCGGGCTTGTCCCGCGCTGGGTGGCGAAGCCACCCCAACAAGGGCGCTGCGGTTTTCAGAAATACCGAGGTGCCTGGATTTGGGGCTGCTTCGCAGCCCAGCGCGGGACAAGCCCGCTCACTACAAATACGGCGTTCGAGACCAAGACTTACCCCATCCCACATTTTGATTGGGTCAGCTGATCAGAAGGTGTATTCCACCATCCCCATCACCGACGCCTGCAAACGTCTCTCGACAATCGGGCTCTTGCCCGCTTCATCCGCCAGATACTGCACATCCAGCAAGGTCGAGAACTTGGTGTGCTCACTGATTGGCAAGCTCCACGACAGGTTCATACCGTTGCTGATATTGCCCGCACCGGCTTTGTATTCCTTGAAGCGGCTTTGCGCGGCCTGGTCGGTGGTTACGCCGTACCAGGTCTGCAGGTAATTACGGTCACCAAAGTGACTGCTGACGCTCGCGTCGATGGAGCCATAGTTGCCCTTATAGAGATTGGTGCCCAGGCTCAGTTCCAGGTGGGTGAACGCCTTGCCGTTGTCTTTGTGGTCATCGTCCTTGAGTGCATGCTCCAAGGTTGCACCGACAATGACACCGCCGAGGTTATAGCTGGCCTTGATACCCACCTGTGCGCGAGCTTTGATCTCGCCCATGCCCTTGAGGCGTTTTGAGCCTGCGTGCAGGCTTTCATTTTTATCCTTGCGTGAGCCACTGGCGCCCACATAAGTGCTGAAAGTCAGGGCGTTGTCTTTGTAACCCCAGCCCAGCCCGGTGTCCGTATCGAGGAAGATCCCCCAGGGGCTGACGATCTTGCCACCCAGCACCGGTCCGGTCATGCGTTCGTCACTGCCGCTATAACGGGGCATGTTGCTCACGCCGGCCTTGAGGCTGTATTTCCAGTCTTCGGCAATCGCGCTGTCGGCGGCGGCGAGCAGGCACACCGAGGTGAAGGACAGGCAAAGGTTTTTTGAGCGCATTGGGGCGTTCTTCCATGGTTAGAAACTAAGAGGGTTGTGAGGTGATTGGGTGCGTTTGAAGGAGTAACCCGACGCGCTGAGGCCGTTGACCTGGCGACTGACGGTGTCGCCCAGACCGTAACCATTGCCGGCCAGCACCGCATGGGCGTTGTCGACGGGCAGCAGGATGTAGTCGGTCAGCGGCTCGTCGTGCAGTTGGCCGCGGATCACCAGGAAACCTTCTTCCAGGCGCACGCTGATACCGCTCAGCGGCGCGTCGGGTTCATGAGTGTTGAGTACTTGATAGGTGCCAATGGTGTCGGCCCAGGCCAGGGGCAGCGGTGGCGGGTCAATGCGCTCGCCGATGGCAATGCGCTGGCCGTGGCTGCGGGCAGTGAGCATCTGGCGGCCTTGCACCGTTACCACGTCAAGCTGCACGCGGCCCAGTTCGCCAAGGTCCTTGAGCCAGAAACCGAGGACTTTTTTCTGCGCGCGCAGCCAGCCGTGGTCGTCGCGGACCAATTCAAAGTCAAAGCCGGCCAGTTCGCCGGCCAAGCGATTATTCTCGTCCTTGATGCGGAACACGCCCCAGGCCGTTGCATAAAAACCGGCCAAGCGCTTACGGTCCACGGCGGCCGGTACTTGACGCAGCTTCAACCCATGATTGGGTGATTGGCAGTTGTCGGCGCACACCTGGGAGCCGGTTTGCGCCTGGAGCATCAAACGCAGGGCGTCGGTGGACAACGACACCACCATCTCTTCGGCATTGCTATCGTTGGCCATGATGATCACCGCCAGTTGCTGGTCGGGCAGTACGGTCAACTGGGCCGCAAAATCGTCGCCGCCTCCACTGTGCTGATAGGTCCGAATGCCGGGGCCGACCGGTTCATCACCGCAGGGCGCCAGGAACCAGCCCAGGCCCATCTGGCAATCGAAGTCCAGGGCGTTGCCAGTGTTTTGCTGGGTGAACATCGCATCGATGGAAGCGCTGCCCAGTACCTGTTTGTCTTTGTAAGTGCCGTGGGCGAACAGCATCTGCACGTAGTGGCTGAGGTCTTTCGGGCTGGCCCAGAGCCCACCGGCCGCCAGGTCACGCACCTGTGCATCAGTGCTGCCCCGACCGTCTTCGTAGCCCATGGCGCGATAGCCCAATTGTGTGCCGGTGCCGACGAAGCTTGACTGGTCCATGGCCAAAGGTTTGAGCAGGCTGCTCTGTAATTGGGCTTCGAAACTTTTACCGCTGCTGCGTTCGATGGCCGCGCCAACCAGGGCATAGCCCAGATTGGAATAGGCCACCTGGGAGCCGGGCGGACTGCTCAGCCAGACACCCGATACACGCATCGGCATCTGGCTCATGGCGTAGGTGCTACGCAGGTCGCGCAGGTGCTCGCTGGGCAGGCCGGATTGGTGGCTCAGTAGGCGGCGCAAGGTGATATCGCGGTCGGCCGCGGCTTGGTCGCTGTGAAAACGCGAACGAACATAAAATTCGCGCAAGGTTTGCTGGATCGGCGCATCCAGTTCAAGGCGTTGTTGCTCGGCCAATTGCAACGCCGCTGTAGCGGTCAGCAGTTTGGAAATGCCCCCGGCTCGAAACGCGGTGTTGGGCGTCACCGGCACAC
>NZ_JBOICG010000484.1:0-6334 GCF_050739995.1 Pseudomonas sp.
GTCTACGGCGGTTCGGAAGAAGGCCACGATGACGGCCTGTTCATCGTCAAGCCGTTGTAAGTCGAGGATTTCTCCATGGCTTTCGAAGCAATGTTCCAGCCGATCCAGATCGGCAAGCTGACCATCCGCAACCGCGTACTCAGTACCGCTCACGCCGAGGTGTATGCCACCGACGGCGGGATGACCACCGACCGCTATGTGAAGTACTACGAAGAGAAAGCCAAGGGCGGTATCGGTCTGGCAATTTGTGGCGGTTCCTCTGTTGTGGCTATCGACAGTCCGCAGGAATGGTGGAGTTCGGTCAACCTGTCCACCGACCGTATCATCCCGCATTTCCAGAACCTGGCCGACGCCATGCACAAGCATGGCGCCAAGATCATGATCCAGATTACCCACATGGGGCGTCGCTCGCGTTGGGACGGCTTCAACTGGCCGACCCTGATGTCGCCGTCCGGCGTACGTGAGCCGGTGCACCGCGCTACCTGCAAGACCATCGAGCCGGAAGAAATCTGGCGCGTGATCGGCAACTACGCCCAGGCTGCACGTCGGGCCAAGGCCGGTGGCCTGGACGGCGTGGAACTGTCCGCCGTGCACCAGCACATGATCGACCAGTTCTGGAGCCCACGGGTCAACAAGCGTACCGACGAATGGGGCGGCACCTTCGAAGGCCGCATGAAGTTCGGCCTGGAAGTGTTGAAAGCCGTGCGCGCCGAGGTCGGTGACGACTTCTGCGTGGGCATGCGCCTGTGCGGTGACGAATTCCACCCGGACGGCCTGTCCCACGAAGACATGAAGCAGATTGCCAAGTACTACGACGACACCGGCATGCTCGATTTCATCGGCGTGGTGGGCTCGGGGTGCGATACGCACAACACCCTGGCCAACGTGATCCCGAACATGAGCTACCCACCGGAGCCGTTCCTGCACCTGGCAGCCGGTATCAAGGAAGTGGTCAAGGTTCCGGTGCTGCACGCGCAAAACATCAAGGACCCGAACCAGGCCACACGCATCCTGGAAGGTGGCTATGTGGACATGGTCGGCATGACCCGTGCGCACATCGCCGACCCGCACCTGATCGCCAAGATCAAGATGGGCCAGATCGACCAGATCAAGCAGTGCGTCGGTGCCAACTACTGCATCGACCGTCAGTACCAAGGGCTGGATGTGCTGTGCATCCAGAATGCCGCAACGTCCCGTGAATACATGGGTGTGCCGCACATCATCGAAAAAACCACCGGCGTCAAACGCAAGGTTGTGGTGGTCGGTGCCGGCCCGGCAGGGATGGAGGCTGCACGCGTAGCTGCCGAGCGCGGCCACGACGTGACCCTGTTCGAGAAGAAAGAGTTTATCGGCGGGCAAATCACTACGGCGTCCAAGGCGCCGCAGCGCGACCAGATTGCCGGTATCACCCGCTGGTACCAGCTGGAACTGGCGCGGTTGAAGGTCGACCTGCGTTTGGGCGTGGCCGCCGATGCCGACACTATCCTGGACGTGCGTCCGGACGTGGTGGTGCTGGCTGTAGGCGGGCACCCGAATGTCGAGCAGAACGAACATTGGGGCGCGGCCGAAGGCCTGGTGGTGAGCAGCTGGGACGTGCTCGACGGCAAAGTCGCGCCAGGCAAGAACGTACTGGTCTACGACACCATCTGCGAATTCACCGGCATGTCGGTGGCGGACTTCCTTGCGGACAAAGGCAGCCAGGTCGAGATCGTCACCGACGACATCAAGCCCGGCGTGGCCATTGGCGGTACGTCGTTCCCGACCTACTACCGCAGCATGTACCCCAAGGAAGTGATCATGACCGGCGACATGATGCTGGAAAAGGTCTACCGCGAAGGCGACAAGCTGGTCGCGGTCCTGGAGAACGAATACACCGGTGCCAAAGAGGAGCGGGTGGTGGACCAGGTGGTCGTCGAGAACGGCGTGCGTCCGGATGAAGCTATCTACTACGCACTCAAGGAAGGCTCGCGCAACAAGGGCCAGATCGACGTCGAAGCCTTGTTCGCGATCAAGCCGCAACCGTGCTTGAGCGAGGCGGGTGACGGGTACTTGCTGTTCCGCATCGGTGACTGTGTGGCGCAGCGTAATACCCATGCTGCGATCTATGACGCCCTGCGCCTGTGCAAGGATTTCTAGGCAACCACCGAACCACTGTGGAAACCGGTCAATGTGGGAGCCGGGCTTGCCCGCGATGCAGGCAACTCGGTCTTGAGTGATACCGAGTCGATGCCATCGCAGGCAAGCCAGCTCCCACATTGATCCGGTTCCCATGCAAGACCTATGTGGTCTTTGGGAGCTTCACCATGTTGAACACCTTGCTTCCCATTTTATTATTTGCCGCCTTGGGCCTTGCGGTGCTCGGCGCGCTTCGGCGAGTCGCGATGTGGCGCCGTGGTCGCGCCTCGAAAGTCGACCTGCTCGGCGGCCTTTTGGCAATGCCCAAGCGCTACATGGTCGACCTGCACCACGTGGTCGCTCGCGACAAATACATCGCCAACACCCACGTCGCCACTGCCCTGGGCTTTGTGTTGTCGGCGCTGCTGGCCATCCTCGTACACGGCTTCGGCCTGCATAACCGCATCCTTGGTTA
Organism: Pseudomonas sp.; assembly: GCF_050739995.1. Taxonomy (GTDB): domain Bacteria; phylum Pseudomonadota; class Gammaproteobacteria; order Pseudomonadales; family Pseudomonadaceae; genus Aquipseudomonas. Next base: position 2,591 of record NZ_JBOICG010000484.1, read on the forward strand.
TGCCTTGCTGCTGGCCTCGGTACTGATGTTTGTTGGCGCCACCTTCGTTTACCTGCGCCGCCGCAATCCGCCTTCACGCTTGTCGAAAGGCCCGTGGATGCGCCTGCCGAAAAGCCTGATGGCGTTCTCGGTGAGTTTCTTCCTGGTGACGCTGCCGGTGGCTGGAATTCTGCCAGCGGACTTCGGCGGCTGGCTGCTTGCTGCGTTGCTCGGCGTGGGCGTTCTGTGGGGTGTGAGCGAGATGTTCTTCGGCATGACCTGGGGCGGCCCGATGAAGCATGCCTTCGCCGGGGCCCTGCACCTGGCCTGGCACCGTCGCGCCGAACGCTTTGGCGGCGGTCGCTCCACGGGCTTGAAACCGCTGGATCTCAGCGATAAAACCGCGCCCCTGGGCGTGGAAAAACCCAAGGATTTCACCTGGAACCAACTGCTCGGTTTCGACGCCTGCGTGCAGTGTGGCAAGTGCGAAGCTGCGTGCCCGGCGTTCGCCGCCGGCCAGCCGTTGAACCCGAAAAAGCTGATCCAGGACATGGTGCTCGGTCTGGCCGGTGGCACCGATGCCAAGTTCGCCGGCAGCCCTTACCCAGGTAAGCCGGTGGGCGAGCACGGCGGCAACCCGCACCAACCGATCGTCAACGGCCTGGTGGATGCCGAGACCCTGTGGTCGTGCACCACCTGCCGCGCCTGCGTGGAAGAGTGCCCGATGATGATCGAGCACGTGGATGCCATCGTCGACATGCGTCGTCATCTGACGTTGGAAAAAGGCGCCACGCCGAACAAGGGCGCCGAAGTCCTGGAAAACCTGATTGCCACTGACAACCCAGGCGGTTTCGCGCCGGGCGGTCGCCTGAACTGGGCGGCGGATTTGAGCCTGCCGTTGCTCAGTGACAAGGGCAACTGCGACGTGTTGTTCTGGGTCGGCGACGGCGCTTTCGACATGCGTAACCAGCGCACCCTGCGCGCCTTCGTCAAAGTGCTGAAGGCGGCCAAGGTCGACTTCGCCGTACTCGGCCTGGAAGAGCGTGACAGCGGCGACGTGGCGCGGCGCCTGGGCGATGAGGCGACCTTCCAACTGCTGGCCACACGCAATATCCAGACCCTGGCCAAGTACAGCTTCAAGCGGATCGTCACCTGCGACCCCCACAGTTTCCATGTGCTGAAAAATGAATACGGCGCTTTCAACGGCAACTACCGGGTACAGCACCACAGCACCTTCATGGCCGAGCTGATCGGCGAGGGCGCGTTGAGCCTGAGCCAGCACAAGGGCAATAGCGTGACCTATCACGACCCTTGTTATCTCGGCCGCTACAACGGCGAGTACGAGGCACCACGCCAAGTGCTGCGGGCATTGGGGATCGAGGTCAAGGAAATGCAACGCTCGGGGTTCCGTTCACGCTGCTGCGGTGGCGGCGGCGGTGCGCCAATCACTGACATCCCTGGCAAGCAACGTATCCCGGACATGCGCATGGAAGACATCCGCGAAACCGGCGCCGAGCTGGTGGCGGTGGGTTGTCCACAGTGCACGGCGATGCTTGAAGGTGTGGTCGAGCCGCGGCCATTGATCAAGGACATCGCTGAGCTGGTTGCCGACGCGCTGCTCGAAGACGCCGCGCCTGCCAAAGCCCCATTGAAGCGTGAACCTGCGGAGGTGCACTGATGAGCGACATTATCCGCCGCGACCCTCGGGCCGAATGGATTGCGCGCAACCGCCTGCACCCGCTGCATGCGGCGATGCAGCCGGTGCAACACAGCTGGATGGGGCCTAACGGCGTTATCCGCAAGAACGTGCATGGCGTTGGTTTTATCGGCCCCAATGGCATCAAGCGCATTGACCGCAGCGGCGTCCAGCAGGGCGGCGCGGCCAAGCGCACGGCAGCGGTGGAAGTGCAGTTGCCGCTGCATCAGGTGCCGACGCCTGCGTTCTACATCAACGTGGTGCCGGACATGGTCGGTGGCCGCTTGAGCAGCCATGACCGTGACTTGCTCGGCCTGGCCCGGCAATTGGCCGGCAGCGACGGCGCGGTGCTTGCGGTGGTGTTTGGCGAACACAAGGAAAATGCGTTTGCCACCGCAGGCGTCGACCGCCTGCTGGTATTGGAAGGCCACGAATTCGACGGTTATTCACCGGAACAACGTGTGCAAGGTTTGCGCGCTGTGGATAACCAGTTCAACCCGCGTCACTGGTTGCTGCCGGACAGCCGCAGCGGTGGGGGCGAGTTGGGTCGGCGTTTTGCCGCCAGCCTCAAGGAGCGCCCGGCCACGCGGGTTTGGCAGATCAAGGGCGACGAGTGCATCGGCCGTGCCGGTGCGGGCCAGGAAGACTTGGCCCGCCCGCTGCCGCGCTTGATCCTCGCCGCCGCCGAATGTGCCGACCCCGTCAGTGAAACCCGTCACGAAGCCTTGCCCGTGGAGTTATCCACAAGTCTGGCTCGCAGCCTGCCGCGTATCGAAGACCTCGGCGCGGTGGCGGTGGACCCGGCGGCGATTCCGATGGCCGAGGCGGAATTCATTTTTTCCGGCGGCAACGGCGTGAAGGACTGGGCGCTGTTCCACCAGACCGCCGCCGCCCTGGGCGCCACCGAAGGTGCGTCGCGGGTCGCGGTGGACGATGGCTTTATGGCCCGCGATCGCCAGGTTGGCGCCAGCGGTACCTGGGTCACTGCTCGCGTGTACGTCGCTGTCGGCATTTCCGGGGCGATCCAGCACCTGCAAGGCATCGGTGCTTGCGACAAGGTGGTGGCAATTAACCTTGATGCGGGCTGCGACATGATCAAACGCGCCGACCTGTCGGTGATCGGCGACAGTGCTGCGATCCTGCAAGCCTTGATCGCGGCGGTCGAGGCATACCGCAACGGCGCCAAGCGCGATGCAGCTTAAGGATATGGCCATGACGACGAATGTAATCAGCCTGGTGTCCATCGGCGCCCACCCCACCTCTGGGCGCCCGCGCCGGGCGGAGCAGGACGCACGTGCGGTCGAGCTAGGTCTGCAAATGGCTGGGGATAAGTTGCAGGTGCTGCATGCCGGCAATGTGGGCGAACCGACGCTGCGCAGCTACCTGGGCATGGGTTTGTCGCAGCTGCATGTGTTGGAACAACCTGCGGGCAGTGATGCCTTGCCGGTACTCAGTGAATACCTGCGCGACGCAGGTGCCCAGGTGGTGCTCGCTGGCAGCCAAGCGGAAACGGGTGAAGGCTCGGGCATGTTGCCGTTCCTGCTGGCCGAGCAACTGGGCTGGCCATTGATTGTCGGGCTGGCCCAAGTGGAGTCCATCGAAGGCGGTGTCGCCCATGTACTGCAAGCCCTGCCTCGCGGGCAGCGGCGGCGTTTGAAGGTGCGCCTGCCGTTTCTGGCGACGGTGGATAACGCGGCACCCAAGCCTCGGCAGAGTGCCTACGGCCCGGCGCAGCGCGGCGAGTTGGCCGCCCATGAAGTCGAGATCGAGCACGACGAGTTATTCACAGGCGCGCTGCTGCAACCGGCCAAGCCCCGGCCCAAGCGTCTCAAGGTGATCAAGGCCAAGAGCGGTGCCGACCGCATGAAAGCCGCCACGGCCAAGGCCAGTGGCGGTGGTGGTCAAGTGCTCAAGGGCCTCAGCCCGGAAGCGGGCGCCGAAGCCATCCTCAAGCTGCTCATAGAAGAAGGCGTCGTACGCTGATTCCTTGTGGGAGCGGGCTTGCCCGCGAAAGCGGTCTATCAGTCGACAAATGCGTTGACTGACACTACGCCTTCGCGGGCAAGCCC
>NZ_JBOICG010000485.1:0-5503 GCF_050739995.1 Pseudomonas sp.
CTGATCCACCGTTATCGCAGGCAAGCCAGCTCCCACATTTGATCTCCATTTATTCAGGTGGAGTGCAGTTATTTCTTGGCGATGATCACCGCCCGCATCGGCGCCGGCAGGCCTTCGATGGTCTTGCTGTGATCATCGGGGTCGAGAAAGTCACTCAACGACTGATACTTCATCCACTCGGTCCCACGCTGTTCCTCGACCGTGGTCACGCTCACATCCACGCAGCGCACATCACTGAAGCCGGCGCGGCGCAGCCACAGCATCAACGCCGGCACTGATGGCAGGAACCACACGTTGCGCATCTGCGCATAGCGGTCTTCTGGCACCAGCACTTGCTGCTGGTCGCCTTCTACCACCAATGTTTCCAAGACCAGTTCGCCGCCCTTGACCAGGGTGTCCTTCAGCGCCAGCAAATGCTCGATGGGCGAACGACGGTGGTAGAACACGCCCATGGAAAACACCGTGTCGAAGCCTTCCAGATTGGCCGGCAGGTCTTCAAACGGGAAGGGCAGGTGCCACGCCTTGGGTTCTGACAGGTAGCGCTGCACTGCCTGGAACTGGCAGAAGAACAACCAGTTGGGATCCACGCCAATCACACTGTCGGCTCCGGCGCCGAGCATGCGCCACATGTAGTAACCGTTGCCGCAGCCGACATCGAGGATGCGCTTGCCCTTCAGATTCAAATGCGGTGCGACGCGGGACCATTTCCAGTCCGAGCGCCATTCGGTGTCCACATGCACACCGAACAGATGGAACGGCCCCTTGCGCCACGGGCTCAGGCCCATCAGTGCGGTGCGCATTTGTGCACGGGTTTCATCGTCACATTCGGTGTCGAGCGCCAGTCCATTCAGCAAATCGACTTCGCTGGGCTGGATCTGCGGCAGCGCGTCCAGCGCACTCTGCCAGCGCTCCAGGTCGCCATGACCCTTCTCCATCTTGCTATCGAGTTGCGCTTGCAGGCCCTGGGCCCATACAGCCAAAGGAGTGCCGACCAGATGGCGGGCGAGGGGAGACAGATCAATCATGGCAAGGCAATCAACGAGGCGAAGTTAAGACACTGGAACCACGGCACGACTTTCGAGAACCCAGCGGCCAGCAGGCGGTCGCGGTGTTCTTCGAGGCTGTCGGGCTTCATGACGTTTTCGATGGCGCTGCGCTTCTGGGCAATTTCCAGTTCGCTGTAGCCGTTGGCGCGTTTGAACGCGATGTGCAGGTCGGTGAGCAATGCATGTTCTTCAAGGTCATTGAAGCGCAGCTTTTCCGAGAGGATCAGCGCACCGCCCGGCAGCAGCGACTGGTGGATGCGCGAGAGCAGGGCCAGGCGTTCGGCGGGGGCGATAAATTGCAGGGTGAAGTTCAGCGCTACCACCGAAGCCGGTTGAAACTGCAGTGCGAGGATATCGCCCTCGATCACTTCAACCGGCAGCAACTCCTGGAACATCGAGTCCTGGCCGTTGAGGTATTCGCGGCAACGCTCGACCATCGCTGCCGAGTTATCCACTGCGATTACCCGGCAGCCGTCGGTGCGCACATGCCGGCGCAGGGCTTGGGTCACGGCGCCAAGGGACGCGCCCAGGTCATACAGCACGCTATTGGGTTGGGCGAATTGTGCCGCGAGTACACCGAGGTTTTCGACGATGGTCGGGTAGCCGGGCACCGAGCGCTTGATCATGTCCGGGAACACCCGCACCACGTCCTCGTTAAAGGCGAAGTCCGGCACCTGGGGCAGGGGCTGGGCGAATAGGCGATCGGGTTCTTTGCTCACGGTTGTTCCGGCGACGATAGGGGAAAGGCCGGCATTTTAGCCAACTTGGCCCTCGTGTGCGCGGGTTGTCTGATGGAAAGCCGAAGCGGTGATGCCCCACTGGCCTAGCCAGTACGTGACGATCAATAGATACGGCGCCGCCTCGAACGACACGACGAACCGGTTGATGCCGATCAACGTGTCGGAAAACACAAACGACACCGCTCCCGCCGCCGCCAGCAGTGCCGAGCGTTTCGGCACGTCGCTGCCCAGGCGCGCCAGCGCACGCCAGAGCATGGCGGTGATCACTGTTGCGTAAACCACCACCGGTATCAGCAAATCCCCCAGGCCGTTGGAAATCAGCACGCTCAACAGCACAGCCCCCACACCCAGCGCCAATACCAGCGGCAACAGCGCCAAGCGGCGACAGTCGCTGAAATAGGCTTTCAGATACGCCAGGTGCGCGAACAGAAACGCGCCGAGCCCAAAGATAAACAGGTCTCCCGGCCAAGCGAGCAACACATCGCCCACCAGGGAAAAAATCAGCCCCAGGCTGATCCAGCGTCGATAGTCGGTGGGCGGCGCATCATGCAGCCAGCCCAGCAACGCGAGTACCGGTAGGGGTTTGACCATCAGGCACAGCAAGGTGGCATGGGTGGTCAGACCGTAGATAAAGGTACCGGCGCCCATCAACGCAAGAATCAACCATGGCATATCAGTTCACCGTAATGGCGCAGTCGAAGGTTTCAGTGGGGTCGGCTTCCGGTTCCCAAGGTTGCTGGGAGGTCAGGCGCAAACGGCCCTGGCCTGCAGCAAAAGCCTGGAAGCGCCAGGTGGACTGCCCACCGCCGCCGATCACGCCGGACTCAGTGCTGCTATAGACCTCAGGGCTCAACGCACGCAATACACCGCCAGCGGAATCCTGGATGGCCCAACGGTAGCCGGTGGTGGGGTTGCTGGGCAGGGTAAGGATCAGGTTTTGCCCGGATTTAAGCTGGAGCGGGCAGGCGCCCTGATTGTCCACGGTGACGTTTTGCTTCGGCGCACTGGCGCACGCGGCCAGCAGGGCAAGGCTCAATGGGAGAAGCAGGCGGGCAGCGGTCATGGAGGCTCCGTTCATTTACGACGAACGGCGAGCATAACCGAAGATGAGACAAGGTGTGACAGGAGGGGGCTGCGTTATGGCGGCTGACGCCATCGCGGGCAAGCCCGCTCCCACATTTTGATAGATGAACACATTCAAATGTGGGAGTCGGGCTTGCCCGCGATGAGGCCAGACCAGGCACTACATGACTATCAGAAGAGCACTTTGGCCACATCCGCAAAGCGCTTGGCAAAGTGCACGGTCATGCCCTCCTTGAGGTACTCCGGCAGTTCTTCAAAGCTGCCACGGTTGGGTTCCGGCAAGATCAGCTCATGGATCTTCTGGCGCCGCGCCGCAATCACCTTCTCGCGAACCCCGCCAATCGGCAGCACATGCCCGGTCAACGTCAATTCGCCCGTCATCGCCACGCCTTTTTTTGGCGGCTGGTTACGCGCCAGGGACAGTAATGCACTGGCCATGGTCACCCCGGCACTTGGGCCGTCTTTCGGTGTGGCACCTTCCGGCACGTGCAAGTGCACGAAGGCTTCGTCGAAGAACTTCGGATCACCGCCAAACGACTTCAGGTTCGAACTGATGTAGCTGTAGGCAATCTCGGCAGACTCCTTCATCACCTCACCCAACTGCCCGGTGAGCTTGAAGCCGCGGTTGAGCGTGTGAATGCGCGTCGCCTCGATTGGCAAGGTCGCGCCGCCCATGCTGGTCCAGGCCAGCCCGGTGATCACGCCGGTGCCGGACAGCACTTGCTCGTTACGGAACACCGGCATGCCCAGGGAGCTTTCCAGGTCCTTGTTGCCGATCTTGATCACCGAGTCCGGCTCATCCAGCAGCTTGACTACCGCTTTGCGCACCAGTTTGCCCAGCTGTTTCTCCAGCTGGCGTACCCCGGCCTCCCGCGCATAACCGTCGATCAAGGCGCGCAGCGCACCGTCGCTGATGGCCAGGCTGGTTTTCGCCACGCCGGCTTTTTCCAACTGCTTGGGCCACAGGTGGCGCTTGGCGATGGCGACTTTTTCTTCGGTGATATAGCCCGACAGGCGAATCACTTCCATCCGGTCCAGCAACGGGCCGGGGATCGAGTCCAGGGTGTTGGCGGTGCAGACGAACAGCACTTTGGACAGGTCCAGGCGCAGGTCCAGGTAATGATCGAGGAATTCGACATTCTGCTCGGGGTCGAGGGTTTCCAGGAGGGCCGAAGCCGGATCGCCCTGGAAGCTTTGGCCCATCTTGTCGATTTCGTCGAGCATGATCACCGGGTTCATCACCTCCACATCCTTGAGCGCCTGCACCAGCTTGCCGGGCAGGGCGCCGATGTAGGTGCGGCGGTGGCCCTTGATCTCGGCCTCGTCGCGCATACCGCCAACGCTGAAGCGGTAGAACGGCCGACCGAGGGACTCGGCGATGGATTTACCCACGCTGGTCTTGCCCACGCCCGGCGGGCCGACCAGCAGCACGATGGAGCCGGCGACTTCGCCTTTATAGGCGCCCACCGCGAGGAACTCGAGGATGCGGCTCTTGATGTCATCCAAGCCGGCATGGTGCTTATCCAGCACCTTGCGGGCGTGTTTCAGGTCGAGTTTGTCCTCGCCGTACACCCCCCACGGCACGGCCGTCGCCCAGTCCAGGTAGTTGCGCGTGACGGCGTATTCCGGCGAACCGGTTTCCAGGATCGACAGCTTGTTCATTTCTTCGCTGATGCGTTTCTGGGCCTGGGCCGGCAATACCTTGCCGACCAGGCGCTGCTCGAACTGCTCGACGTCCGCGCTGCGGTCATCCTTGGTCAGCCCCAGCTCCTGCTGGATGACCTTGAGCTGTTCTTTCAGGAAGAACTCACGCTGATGCTCGCCGATCTTGCGGTTCACTTCGGCCGAGAGTTCTTTTTGCAGGCGCGCGACTTCCACCTCTTTGCGCAGCATCGGCAGCACTTTTTCCATGCGCTTGAGCATGGGCACGCAGTCCAGCACTTCCTGCAACTCATTGCCGGTGGCCGAGGTCAGCGCGGCGGCGAAGTCGGTCAGCGGCGATGGATCGTTGGGGCTGAAGCGGTTGAGGTAGTTCTTCAGCTCTTCGCTGTACAGCGGGTTGAGCGGTAGCAGCTCCTTGATCGCATTGATCAGCGCCATGCCATACGCCTTGACCTCGTCGGTCGGATCGCTGGGCTGATGCGGGTATTCGACTTCCACCAGGTACGGTGGGCGGTGGTGCTTGAGCCAGGTCTTGATGCGCACGCGGGTCAGGCCCTGGGCGACGAACTGCAGCTTGCCGTTCTCGCGGCTGGCGTGGTGCACCTTCACCAGAGTGCCGTACAGCGGCAGGCTGGAAGTATCGAAATGGCGTGGGTCTTCGGGCGGCGTGTCCATGAAAAACAGGGCAAGGGAGTGGTGGTCGGATTTGCTCACCAGCTCCAGGGTCTCGGCCCACGGCTCTTCATTGACGATCACCGGCAACACTTGCGCCGGAAAGAACGGGCGGTTGTGGATCGGGATGATGTAGACCTTGTCCGGCAGGTTTTGCCCAGGCAGGGCCAGGCCGGTGTTGGATGACGCTTCGTGTTCAGCGTTTTCAGGGTCGGCGTAATCGTTGATGTCGTAATCAGGGAATTCTTGCTGGTCGCTCATGGGGCACCTGCGTAAATGGCGATGGTGCTTAGATGGGGA
>NZ_JBOICG010000486.1:0-9012 GCF_050739995.1 Pseudomonas sp.
CGGGGGCAAGCCCCCTCCCACATTTTCAGCCCTGCGGTGTATTCAGGACCTTACAGGTCGCCGTAGCCCAGGGAGCGCAGTGCACGCTCATCATCGGACCAGCCGCCCTTCACCTTCACCCACAGGTTGAGCATGATCTTGGAGTCGAACAGCAACTCCATGTCCTTGCGCGCTTCGGTACCGATGCGCTTGATGCGCTCGCCCTTGTCGCCAATGATGATTTTCTTCTGGCCGTCACGTTCGACGAGGATCAGCGCATGAATATGCAGGGTCTTGCCCTGCTGCTTGAACTCTTCGATTTCCACGGTGATCTGGTACGGCAGCTCAGCGCCCATCTGGCGCATGATTTTCTCGCGCACCAGTTCGGCGGCCAGGAAGCGGCTGCTGCGGTCGGTGATCTGGTCTTCCGGGAAGAAGTGCTCGTTCTCCGGCAGGTGCTCGGCGATCACGCGCTCCAGGGCATCGAGGTTGTGGCCATGCTGGGCCGAAATCGGAATGATCTGGGCGTTCGGCAGTTGTTCCTGCAACCAGCTCAGGTGTGGCATCAGTTCGGCTTTGTCTTCGATGCGGTCGGTCTTGTTCAGCGCGACGATCAACGGGCCGGTGACATACTGCACACGCTCAAGAACCATCTGGTCTTCGTCGGTCCACTTGGTGCGGTCGACCACGAAGATCACCACGTCGACGTCTTTCAACGCTGCCGAAGCGGTCTTGTTCATGTAGCGGTTGAGGGCTTTTTCACCGCCTTTGTGCATGCCCGGGGTGTCGACATAGACCGCTTGCACGTTGCCTTCAGTCTTGATGCCCAGCATGTTGTGACGGGTGGTCTGCGGCTTGCGCGAAGTGATCGCGAGCTTTTGGCCCAGGATGTGGTTCAGCAATGTGGACTTGCCCACGTTCGGGCGGCCGACGATGGCAACATAGCCACAGCGTGTTGCGGTTGAATCAGTCATGGCCATTCTCCACGCCCAGGGCAATCAGTGCTGCTGCGGCCGCTACCTGTTCGGCAATACGACGGCTCACACCCTGACCTCGGCTTTTTTCATTCAGTAAGGTGATTTCACATTCCACGAAGAATACGCGGCAATGGGGCTCACCCTGGATATCCACCACTTCGTAACGTGGCAGTTCGCAACCGCGGGATTGCAGGTATTCCTGCAGACGGGTCTTGGGATCTTTGTTGGTGTCGACCAGCGTGAGGCTTTCGATCTCGGAGGTCAGCCAGGCCGTGACCCGCTCCTTGGCCGCTTCCATACCGGCATCGAGGTAGATCGCACCGATCAACGCCTCAAGGGCATCGGCCAGGATCGACTCGCGGCGGAAACCGCCACTTTTCAATTCACCGGAACCCAGGCGCAGGTACTCGCCCAGACCGAAACCACGGGCCAGCACGGCCAGGGTCTCACCCTTCACCAGGCGTGCACGCAGGCGCGACAGCTGGCCTTCACGGGCTTGCGGGAAACGCTCGAACAGCGCCTCACCGGCAACGAAATTGAGGATGGCATCACCGAGGAATTCCAGGCGCTCGTTATTACGCCCTGCAAAGCTGCGGTGTGTGAGGGCAAGGACCATCAATTCCTGATCCTTGAAGGTGTAGCCGAGCTGGCGCTCGAGACGACTTAGAGAAACGGTCACGGTTTATCCATATCTAGTTGGTGGCACCGGCGGCCATCGACGATTGACGCAGTGTTCAAATTCAAATCCTGATTGGTGCTGCATGAGGTCGGGCCAAAGATTGTCCCCACCCCAGAAAAGCATTCGGCGCTGTGTGAACAGCGCCGCCTGTATTACTTGATCAGCCCGACCCGCGAGAAGTTCGGCAGGTGGCTGAGCTTGGGTTCCGGCCAACTCATCCAGACCGCGAAGGCCTTGCCGACAATGTTCTCGTCGGGAACCATGCCCAGCAGGTCCTTGGGAATGTTGGGGTCGTCCCAGTAGCGGCTGTCGTTGGAGTTGTCCCGGTTGTCGCCCATCATGAAGTAGTGCCCGGCAGGCACTTTCCACTCGCCATCAGGCATTGCACGGTAGCGGCTCATTTCCTTGCGGATTTCGTGCTCTACCGTACCGAGTTTTTCCTGGTACAGCTCGGCGCTGCCCAAGGTGTTCGGCTCGGTACCGATCAGCTTCTCGGCCACCGACTCACCGTTGACGAACAGACGCTTGTCGCTGGTGTAGCGAATCACGTCGCCCGGCAGGCCCACTACACGCTTGATGTAGTTGACGTTCGGGTCGCTTGGGTAGCGGAACACCATCACATCGCCGCGCTGCGGGTCACCCACCTGGATGACTTTCTTGTCGATCACCGGCAGGCGAATCCCGTAGGAAAACTTGTTCACCAGGATGAAGTCGCCCACGTCCAAGGTAGGCTTCATCGACCCCGACGGGATCTGAAACGGCTCCACCAGGAACGAACGCAACACCAGCACGATGAACAGAACCGGGAAGAACGATTTGCCGTATTCAACCAGCAAAGGTTCTTTGTTCAGCTTCTCGACCACCACCGCATCGGGCTGGCTGACGCTGCCCTGATAGGAGGCGATAGCCGCCCGCCGACGCGGGGCGAAGAACACCAGATCGAGCAACGCCAGGAGACCGCAAACGGCAACGGCGATGACCAGCAACAGCGGGAAATTTAGTGACATAGGACCTAACTATCCAACCTGAGCACCGCAAGGAAGGCTTCTTGTGGAACTTCCACGTTACCTACTTGCTTCATGCGTTTTTTACCGGCCTTTTGCTTCTCAAGCAGCTTGCGCTTACGGCTTACGTCACCGCCGTAGCATTTGGCCAGTACGTTCTTTCTGAGAGCCTTGACGGAGGTCCGTGCAATGATCTGACCGCCGATGGCGGCTTGGATCGCAACGTCGAACATCTGGCGCGGAATCAGTTCTTTCATCTTCTCGGTCAACTGGCGACCTTTGTAGTGCGCGTTGTCCTTGTGCACGATCAACGCCAGTGCATCTACCTTGTCGCCGTTGATCAGCACATCCAGTTTCACCAGATTAGCCGATTGGTAACGATCGAAATGGTAATCCAGCGAAGCATAGCCGCGACTGGTGGATTTGAGACGGTCGAAGAAGTCCAGTACCACTTCGTTCATCGGCATGTCGTAGGTCACTTGCACCTGGGTACCGAGGAACAGCATGTCGCGCTGGACGCCACGTTTCTCGATGCACAGGGTGATGACGTTGCCCAAGTGCTCCTGCGGAACCAGGATATTGGCCCGCACGATTGGCTCGCGCATGTCTTCGATCGCCGACAGATCCGGGAGCTTGGACGGGTTGTCGACGTAAATCGTTTCACCGGTTTTCAGCGCCAGCTCAAAAATAACCGTCGGCGCGGTGGTGATCAGGTCCAGGTCGTATTCGCGCTCGAGGCGCTCCTGGATGATTTCCATGTGCAGCATGCCCAGGAAGCCGCAACGGAAGCCGAAGCCCAGGGCGTCGGAACTTTCCGGGGTGTACTGCAACGACGAGTCGTTGAGGGTCAGCTTTTGCAGGGCTTCGCGGAAATCTTCGAAGTCATCGGAGCTGACCGGGAACAGGCCGGCATACACCTGCGGCTGGATGCGCTTGAAGCCCGGCAGCACGTCGACATCCGGCGTGCTGCTCAAGGTCAGGGTGTCACCGACCGGTGCACCATGGATGTCCTTGATACCGGCGATGATGAAGCCTACTTCACCGGCTTTCAGATCAACGGTCGCGGTGTGCTTGGGGTTGAATACACCGACGCTGTCCACCAGGTGGATCTTGCCGGTGGATTTGACCAGGATCTTGTCGCCCTTCTTCACGCGGCCGTGGCGCACGCGGACCAGGGAGACAACGCCCAGGTAGTTGTCGAACCAGGAGTCGATGATCAAAGCTTGCAGCGGATCTTCGATGTTGCCGGTCGGGGCAGGAATGGTGTGTACCAGGCGCTCGAGCACCTCGTCGACACCCAGGCCGGTCTTGGCGCTGCAGGTGACGGCGTCGGTGGCATCGATGCCGATGATCTTCTCGATCTCTTCCTTGACGCGCTCAGGCTCGGCCTGGGGCAAGTCGATCTTGTTCAGCACGGGCATGACTTCCAGGCCCTGCTCGATCGCGGTGTAGCAGTTGGCAACCGACTGCGCTTCAACGCCCTGCCCTGCGTCAACCACCAGCAAAGCACCTTCACAGGCCGCCAGGGAACGGCTGACTTCGTAGGTGAAGTCGACGTGGCCCGGGGTGTCAATGAAGTTCAGCTGGTAGGTGATACCGTCTTTGGCCTTGTAGTACAAAGTAACGCTGTGGGCCTTGATGGTGATCCCGCGCTCGCGTTCGAGGTCCATGGAGTCCAGGACCTGGGCTTCCATTTCACGCTCGGCAAGGCCACCGCACATCTGGATGAATCGATCGGCCAGCGTCGACTTGCCATGGTCAATGTGGGCGATGATGGAGAAATTGCGGATATGACTCAAATCACTCACGGATCAACACTCAAAAAGGCTGCAGGCAGATTGCCCGCTGAAAAATAGCCGGGAATTGTACCTGATGCCCGGGCCGGACGTCATCTTTGCTGACCAGAACAAAAATGCCCCGATCTCTCGAACGGGGCATTTTTTGTTCATAAGCGCGGTATCAACCAGCTCGACGCAGCAGCCAGAACCCGGCCACGGCGCAGATCGTCGTCGGCACCAGCACCGCAAACAGCGGTGAGAAGCCGAACACCAGGCTCGATGGGCCCAGCAGATCCTGGGCAATCCGGAAGGTGAAGCCCACCAGCACGCCGGTGAATACGCGCTGACCAAGGGTCACGGAACGCAGCGGACCGAAGATGAACGAGATAGCCATCAGCACCAGCGCGGCGGTCACCACCGGTTGCAGCACCTTGACCCAGAACGCCAGCCAGTAGCGGCCGTTATTCAGGCCCTGGTCCTTGAGGTAGTGGATATAGCTCCACAGACCGGAGATCGGCAGGGCTTCCGGGATCATCACTACAGTGTTGAGCAGTTCAGGCTTCAGGGCGATGTCCCAGGCCTCGGTCGGCTTATTGATCACTTCGGTATAGGCCTTGGTGCCCTGCCCCACATTACGGAAATAAGTGGTGGTCACATCACTCAATTCCCACTTCTCGGCACTGTACTGGGCGCGCTTGGCAAAGCTGGAGGTCAACATGTGCCGCTCTTTATCGAAGGTATAGCGCGTCACACCGATCAACAGGCCGTCCGGCTGCACGGCGTTGATGTGGATGAACTCATCACCCTGGCGGTGCCACAGGCCATGCTTGGCGCTTTGCGCGTCGCCGGACCCCTGGGCCAGGGCGCGGTTGGCCTGGGCCGTGGCTTCGGCTGGTGGCGCCACGTATTCGCCGATCAACACGCTGCAGGCCATCAGCAGGAGCATGGGCTTCATCACCGCCCAGACAATACGACCGATGGACACACCGGCCGCGCGCATGATGGTCAGCTCGCTGCTGCTGGCCAGACTGCCCAGGCCGATCAGGCAACCGATCAGCGCGGCCATCGGCATCATGTCGTAGAGACGGCGAGGTGCTGTCAGAGCCACATAGCTCAACACATCCGTGACCGTATAGGTTTCGGTGACGTTGCCTACTTCATCAATAAAGGCAAACAACGAGGCCAGGCCAAGGATGATGCCCAATACCGCCAGGATGGCGATCAGTACGCTGCTACCGATGTAGCGATCAAGCTTAGCCACGGGCCAACTCCTTCAGGCCACGACGGCTCTTCATTTTCAAACGGATAGGTTCCCAGTAGAGCAGCCCCAGGCCGATCGCCAGGAAGATCCCGTGCACCCACCACAGGCCGAGGACCGGTGACAACTTGCCCTTCTCCAGGGAACCGCGAGCGGAAATCAGGATGGTCAAGTAGGCCATATACAGCAGGATCGCCGGCAATAGTTTGAGGAAACGGCCCTGGCGCGGGTTGACCCGGGACAGCGGCACGGCCATCAACGTCACGATGAACACCAGCAACGGCAAGGAAACCCGCCATTGCAACTCGGCAATGGAACGCAGTTCCTGGCTGCCCCACAGCGCCGACGTTGGCAAGGCATCGCGGTCGGTCACTTCCTCACTGATTTCAGGCTTGGCCAGCATCACACCATAAGTGTCGTACTTGATTGCCCGATATTCCGCGAGGCCAGGGCTGCCGTCATAACGATAGCCATTCTCCAGGATCAGGTAACGGCTGCCATCGGGGCGGACTTCCTGGCGCCCGCTGTCGGCCACCAAGATCGAAATACCACGGTCTTTCTGGTTTTCGCCGAGGTTCTTCTGGGAAATGAACACACCACCGAGATTGGAGCGGTCATCGGTCATGGTTTCGGTGTAGGTCACCCGCGTGCCGTCGTTGAGCGCCTGGAAGCGCCCGGGCTCCAGGGTGTCAAACTCGGTCATTGCATCCTGTTTGTTCAGCAACAGCTGGAACTGCATGGCCCCCTGGGGCGCCAGGCTCATGCTCAACCACGCCACCACCAGGGCAACGCCGGCGGCGGGCACCATGGTCATGGCCAACAGGCGCTGCTGGCTCATGCCGGTGGCCGAGAGCACGGTCATTTCACTTTCGAGGTACAACCGGCCATAGGCCAGCAGAATGCCCAGAAACAGGCCAAGCGGCAGGATCAACTGCAGGAAGCCCGGCAGGCGGAAGCCCATGATCAGGAACAACGAGCCAGGGTCCAAAGCCCCCGAAGCAGCCTGGGCCAGGAATTTGACGAAACGACCACTCATGGTGATGACCAGCAATACCGCACTCACGGCACTCAGGGTCAACAGGACTTCGCGGGACAGATAACGGAAGACAATCAAACCAGACACTCCAGGGTTGTCAGGCTAAGGCGGCCAAACAAGCAAGCATAACGAGTCGATCCGTTTGCACGGGCCGGCTAAAAAGATGGCGCATTATCCTGTGATTGACCGCGCCTGTCACGGAGCTTACTCATGCGCGTGCACAAAGCGCGTGGCAAGGGTTGTCAGGTTCCGTCGGCGAGGTTCAAACTGCGGCCTTTGCCGCTGGCGGTTTACAAAGCCGCCAGGCTTTAAAGCCTGCGTACAAACCTCAGGCTCACAGACCTTGATAAGGGACCCGAAAATGGAATTGGTTGTAAAAAGCGTTAGCCCCGAAACGTTGAAAACCGCCACCCTCGTGGTCGCTGTCGGCGAAGGCCGCAAACTCGGCGTCGCCGCCAAGCAATTGGACGAATTGAGCGGTGGCGCCATCAGCGCCGTGCTCAAGCGCGGCGACCTGGCCGGCAAGGTCGGCCAGAGCCTGTTGCTGCAAAGCCTGCCCAACCTCAAGGCCGAGCGCGTCTTGCTGGTCGGCGTGGGTAAGGATGCCGAGCTGGGCGACCGCCCATTCCGCAAGATCGTGAGTGGCATCCTCACCACCCTCAAGGGCCTGGGCGGCAGCGACGCGGCACTGGCCCTCGATGAAATCGTCGTCAAAGGTCGTGACAGTTACGGCAAGACCCGCCTGCTGGCCGAAACCCTGGTCGACGGCGGCTACATTTTCGACCAGTTCAAGAGCCAGAAAGCCGAACCCCGCGCCCTGAAGAAAATCACCCTGCTGACCATCAAGGCCGCCCAGGCTGAAGTCGAGCGCGCGGTGTCCCACGCCCAGGCCATCGCCAATGGCATGTCGTTCACCCGTGACCTGGGTAACCTGCCGCCGAACATCTGCCACCCGACTTTCCTCGGCGAGCAGGCCAAGGCACTGGGCAAAGAGTTCAAGAGCCTGAAAGTCGAAGTGCTCGACGAGAAGAAGATCAAGGAACTGGGCATGGGCTCGTTCTATGCCGTGGGCCAAGGCAGCGACCAGCCACCACGCCTGATCGTGATGCAATACAACGGCGGCAAGAAGTCCGAGAAACCTTACGCCCTAGTGGGTAAAGGCATCACCTTCGACACCGGTGGCATCAGCCTCAAGCCGGGCGCCGGCATGGATGAGATGAAGTACGACATGGGCGGCGCTGCCAGCGTATTCGGCACCCTGCGTGCCGTGCTGGAACTCAAGCTGCCGATCAACCTGGTGTGCATCCTGGCCTGCGCCGAGAACATGCCAAGCGGCGGCGCGTCCCGTCCGGGCGACATCGTCACCACCATGAGCGGCCAGACCGTCGAAATCCTCAACACCGACGCCGAAGGCCGCCTGGTGCTGTGCGATGCCCTCACCTACGCCGAGCGCTTCAAACCGCAGGCCGTGATCGACATCGCCACCCTGACCGGTGCCTGCATCGTCGCCCTGGGTTCCCACACCTCGGGCTTGCTGGGCAACAACGACGAACTGATCGAGCAACTGCTCAGCGCCGGCAAGGCCGCCGACGACCGCGCCTGGCAACTGCCGCTGTTCGATGAGTACCAGGAACAGCTGGACAGCCCGTTCGCCGACATCGCCAACATCGGCGGCCCGAAAGCCGGCACCATCACGGCGGCCTGCTTCCTGTCGCGCTTCGCCAAGAACTTCAACTGGGCGCACCTGGACATCGCCGGCACGGCCTGGACCAGCGGCGGCAAGGACAAGGGCGCCACTGGCCGTCCGGTTCCCTTGCTGACCCAGTACCTGCTGGATCGCGCCAAGGCCTGAAACTGAAGATTCCGAGGCGACCTTTGCGTCGCCTCGGTCTCAGGAACCGCAATGACCCAAGTCGACTTCTATATATTGCCCAGCGCCGACCCGCTCGCGCGCCTGGACTTTGCCTGCAAACTCACCGAAAAAGCCTGGCGCATGGGCCACCGCATCTACCTGCATTGCAGCGATGCCGCCCAGCGCGACGAACTGGACGCCCGCCTGTGGCGCTTCAAGGGCGAAAGCTTCGTGCCCCACGGCCCCGCCGAGTCGGAACCTGAAGGCCTGGTTGTCCTGGGTTTGGGCGACAGCTGCGGCGATCACCATGACCTGCTGGTCAACCTGGACCTGAAAGTACCGCCCTTTGCCAAGGCATTTGCCCGCGTGGCGGAAGTGGTGGTGGAAGACCCGGCTATTCGTCAGGCCGCGCGGGAGAGTTTCCGTTTCTACCGTGAACAGGGCTATCC
>NZ_JBOICG010000487.1:0-1598 GCF_050739995.1 Pseudomonas sp.
GTTCCTACACTTGGGACGACGGTTACGCCGGGCTGTCCTACAGCAACTACGACAGCAACTACGGCTCGCCCGCCGAGCAGGACGTGCGCATCCGCATGAAGCAGGATCATTACGCCTTTGCGTCCGAATTCCGCAACCTGCAAGGCCCGTTCAGCTCGGTGAAAGTCGACGCGGGGTATACCGACTACCAGCACCGAGAGATAGAAGGCGGCGAAACTGGAACCACCTTCAAGAACAAAGGATATGAAGCGCGGGTCGAAGCCCGCCACCAACCTCTCGGCCCGTTCGACGGTGTGGTCGGCGCCCAGGTGACCCGCAACGAGTTCTCCGCCCTCGGTGAAGAAGCCTTCGTGCCGCAGACCGATACCAACGCCGGCGCATTGTTCATCCTCGAAGAGATGCAAGCTACCGAACGCCTGAAACTCAGCCTCGGTGGACGTGTGGAACACACCAACGTCGACCCCGACGCCAAGGGCAACGCGCGCTTCGCCGCGGCCGACAAAAGCAATGACTTCACCGCCGGCAGCCTGTCGTCGGGAGCGGTGTATACCCTCACGCCCATCTGGTCCCTGGCCGCGACCCTGGGTTACACCGAGCGCGCCCCGACGTTCTACGAGCTGTATGCCAACGGCGCCCACGTCGCCACTGCTACCTATGAACGTGGCGATGCCAACCTGAAGAAAGAAAAAGCCGTGTCCAGCGACCTGGCGCTGCGCTTTGACAATGGCACCCACAAGGGCAGCTTCGGCGTGTTCTACAGCCGCTTCTCCAACTACATCGGCTTGCTCGGCACCGGCCGCACACTGAACGATGAAGGTGAGGAAGACGCAAGCGGTCACCCTGAGTACCAATACTCCGGCGTGCGTGCACGCTTCGCCGGCTTCGAAGCCCAGGATCACTGGAAACTCGGCGAAAGCGCCTACGGTAAGTTTGCCCTGGAACTGTCGGGCGACTACACCCGTGCCACCAATCTAGACACCGGCGAAGCGCTTCCACGCATCGCACCGCTGCGTTTGAACAGCGGTTTGCTGTGGGAACTGGACCGCTGGCAGGCGCGCATCGATGTGGAACATGCCGCAGGCCAAGGCCGTGTGCCGGATAACGAAAGCGGCACCGATGGCTACACCACCTTGGGCGCCAGCGCGGGTTATCGCTTCAATGTGGGTGGCAGCCAATGGCTGGCGTTTGTGAACGGTGAAAACCTGACCAACCAGACTGTGCGCTATGCCAGCTCGATTCTGCGGGACATTGCGCCGGCGCCGGGGCGCAGTGTGCAGTTCGGCATCCGCACCACTTTCTAAAGAACACCGCAATTCCGGTTTATGTGGGAGCAGGCTTGCCTGCGATGCAGCCACCTCGGTGTTTCAGTGACACCCATGTGATGCTATCGCAGGCAAGCCAGCTCCCACAAAAGCCTGCCCACACCCGTTTTTTGCAGCGACACTTAGTCACTGTTACCAAATCTGAAATGATGCATCTTGCGATTTACCCTTTCTCTGCGCGCCCACTCCCTTTATCCTTCCCAGTAATAAACTGAAACGTTTCACTCCTGCGGTCGATCCCATCTTGCCGAATTTCTCTCTCGCCAAAGACAGCGC
>NZ_JBOICG010000488.1:0-6595 GCF_050739995.1 Pseudomonas sp.
GTGCTGGGCCATGCCGATATTGAAGGTCGGGCCGATCAGGATGTCGGCGTTCTTCTGCGCCTCATGGGCGATGATCTCCGGGCACATCCAGTCGGTGCCCAAAAGGCCGGTGGGACCGTGTTGCTCATTGGAACCGATGGGGATCACCACCGTGCGGCTGCGCTCCAGAAACTGCCCGATCTCGATCCAGGTGGACTTATGTAGAAGCATGCGGTGCTCTCTTTTATCTGTGGGGACAGGCTATCCGCCACGGATTGTACGACTACTGGCCACCTGTTGGGGTTTGCAATTGAGGTAGGTCGAGGACTTCAGCCAATGCTGGTCCGGGTACCAGGAAAACATGAACTGCCCATCCTTGAGTTTGTCCACCACCTTGCGCGCTACTTGCGGCCGTACGGCCGGGCAGCCCTGGCTGCGACCGATGCGACCTTCGCGCTTGCTCCACGCGGGGCTGACATAGTCGGCGGCGTGAATCACCAGCGCGCGGTCCCGGGCCTGATCATTGAAGCCGGGCTCCAGGCCGTCCATGCGCAACGAGTAACCGTGGGTGCCCAGGTAACTTTCCTGGGTACGGAACAGCCCCAGGCTGGACTGGTGGCTCCCCTCGCGGTTGGAGAATTGCGTCGCGAAGTTTTCCCCGGACTTCGCGCCGTGGGCCACCAGATCGCGCAGCACGAGGGTCTTTTTACGCAAGTCGAAGATCCACAGCCGACGAGCGGTCGAAGGCTGGGAGTAGTCAATAACCGCTAGGCGATCCGAACGTTCTTCGCCGTTATTGACCGCACACTGCACCGCGTTCAGGGCGCTTTTGAGGACGGTGGGATTGAGTTCTGGAGCCGAGCGCGCCAGGCTGCTATACAAGTTAGGAGACGTCTGATTGGCGGCGAGCGCAAAATTGCTCAGCGTAGCCAGGGTCACGGTGATCAAGCCGAGGCGGCCAATAAAATTCAGCATCTGCAAAGCGTCCCCCGCCGTGGATTGGAGCCAGGTCAATTGTTCAAAAAACACGCATGTTACTTGAGCATTTGCTTGCTCGTTGCACCGCTGGTCGCGACAGCCGAATCGTTGCCGCCAGACGCAGTCCCCGTGGCCTCATCCAGCCCGATCCAACTGGCCCTGGCGCAACTCTCCAGCGTTTGCCCAAGCCTCGCTCCGCACATCGACCCTGGGGCGCTGTTGCGCCTGCAAGCGTTCTACCAGCAGCAGGGTGATGCGCCGCTGTGGGCTACCGGCGAGCGCCGCCCAGCGTTGCAGGCCCAGTTGCAACTGCTGGCCGATGATGGCCTGGACCCTTCCCACTATAGCCTGCCTGCGGTAGACGCCACGGCCAACGTGCTGTGCAGCGATATCGACAGCAGTCGCCAGTACCTGCAAGCCCTGCAGGATCTGCATTACGGGCGCTTGCAGCAGTCGCGCTACGAACCACTCTGGCATTCCCAGCCGCCTACCCGTGACCCCAATACCGAGGTGCTGGCGTTCGCGGCCACGGGTTTGCAAGACATGGCAAAAGGCTTCGACCAGGCGCGCCCCAGTGCCGACTTGTATCGCAGCCTGCGCAATGCCTACGCGACCGTGCGTCTGCAACCCTTGCCCCATTGGAATCCTGTCGCCAGTGGCCCCTTGCTGCGACCTGGCATGGAAGACCCCCGCGTGCCGGAACTGGCGCGACGCTTGTTCAGCGGAGGCTACCTGGCCAAGGTACCGACCGGAAACAGCAGGCAATACCGTGACGAACTGGTCAAGGCGGTGAAGGCGTTCCAGCTCAGTCACTCATTGCAAGCGGACGGCGTGATCGGCGCCGGAACCGTGGCGGAACTCAACATCAGCCCGGCGATGCGTCGTGAACAACTGCGCATCAACCTCGAACGTTTCCGCTGGCTCGCCCAGGACCTGGAGCCTGAAGGTGTGGTGGTGAACGTCGCGGCGGCGCAATTGAGCGTGTACCAAAGCGGCATCCCGGTGTGGCAGACACGCCTGCAAGTGGGGCGTGCCGAACGCCAGACGCCGCTGCTCAAGTCCCGCATCACCCGGTTGACCCTCAACCCCACCTGGACTATCCCGCCGACCATCATGCGCGAGGACAAGCTCCCGGCGATCCGCCTCAACCCCGAGTACCTGCGCCAGCAGAACCTGCAAGTGCTCGATGCCCAAGGTCGTCCGCTGACGCCCGACCAGGTGGACTGGTCGCGCCCGGGCAACATCCTCCTGCGTCAGGACGCTGGCCCACGCAACCCGTTGGGGCGGATCGTGATGCGCTTTCCCAATCCGTATTCGGTGTACCTGCACGACACGCCCAGCCAGCCGCTGTTTACCAAGGGGCCGCGGGCATTCAGTTCGGGATGTGTGAGGGTGGAGCAACCGTTGATGTTGCGCGACCTGCTGGTGAGCCCGGCCGAACGTGCGCGCACCGATGCATTGCTGGCCACCGGCGCGACCCACGAGTTCAGGCTGGCCACGCCGGTGCCGGTGCTGCTGGGGTATTGGACGGTGGAAGTGGACCGCCAGGGCGGGTTGGTGTACGCGCCCGATATCTATGGGCGCGACCCAGTGTTGATCAAGGCGATGGGCGCGGTGCTCTAGCTTGAGCGCCGCTACTCAGGCATCAACTGTTGGCGACATTCCAGCACCAGGCGGGCGCCACCCAGCTCACTGGTGCCGACGTCCAGCTTGAAACCATGCAGGTTGATGATCGCCGCGACAATCGAAAGGCCCAGGCCAAAACCGCCTTGCTGATCACCTTCATCCACCCGATAGAAGCGTTGGAACACCGAGTGACGCTCAGCCACCGGAATCCCGGGCCCCGAGTCATGCACTTCGATTCGCGTGCTGCCCACATCATTGGACGCGCGCAGGATGACCTTGCCGCCGGGCGGTGTGAACTTGATCGAGTTGCTCAGCAAGTTGGCCAAGGCTTCGAACAACAGTGCGCGGTCGCCGGTGATCCACGGTAGAGACTCGGGGATCTGCAACACCAACTCCATTTCGCCTTCTTCCGCCAAAGGCAAGTAGAAATCATGCAATTCGCGCAGCAGTGGCAACGGGTCCATCACCAGAAAGCCCGAGCGGCGTTGGTGGTCTTCCAGTTCAGAGATCCGTAGCAGCCCGCGAAAACGCGCCATCAGCGTGTCGGTTTCGGCGATGGCATCGTCCAGTTTCACCGCATGGGCCGAGTCTTCTTCGGCTTGTTGCTTGATGCGATAAAGCTGCGCACGCAGGCGTGTCAGCGGGGTGCGCAGGTCGTGGGCGATGTTGTCGCACACGCCCTTGACCTCGTTCATCAGCTTCTCGATGCGGTCGAGCATGGCGTTGACGATGGCGGCGAGCATGTCCAGTTCGTCACGGCGATTGGACAGCGGCAAGCGGTGGGTCAGGTCGCCGGCGACGATGGCTTCGGCGCTGGCCTGGATGCCTCGAATGCGTCGTAAAGGCCGGCGGCGCAACAAATGCCAGCCCGCAGCGCCCGGGATGATGGTCAGGGACAGTGCCCACAACAGGGCATGCCAGATGATCCGGGTGACACCAAATAACGAACCATTGGCACGCACCAGTACCAACCAGCGGCCGTCTTCGGTGTGGGTGGCCACGGCGTCGCAGCTGTCCTTGGGCAGTTTGGGGTCGTCGGAGTCGACGCAGTTGGCCAGGGCGTGGATCTTGCCGTCCAACGGCAGGTCAGGTGGCACTGCACGGATCGGTCCGCTCAGTGGGCGAAACTGTTCATCGAACAAGCCGTAGGCGTCCACGCCCTTCATGTCGAAGGTCATGCTGGTGGTCAGGGCTTCCACCAGTTCCTCGCCGTCGAAACGTTGGAACAGATGCTGGCGTTGCATCAGGGAGTGGCGTGACAAATCGCCCAGGTATCCCGAGACCTCGTAATACAGCACCCCCATGAGGATGCAGCTCCACGCCACGAACAACGAGCTGTACAGCGCCAACAAGCGGCTGCTGGAGGAACGCCAGCCCTTAGAGGGGTTCAGCAATGACATACCCGGAACCTCGTACCGTGCGGATCAACGGCGTGAGGCCCGGTGGATCGATTTTTTTGCGCAGGCGACCGATGTGCACGTCGATCAAGTTGGTGCCTGGGTCGAAGTGATAACCCCAGACTTCCTCGAAGATCATCATCCGCGACAGAATCTGCCCGGTGTTGCGCATCAGGAATTCCAGCAGTTTGTATTCGGTGGGGAGCAGGCTCAGTGGCTGTTCGGCGCGGCTGGCTTCACGGCTGATCAGGTTCAGTTCAAGGTCGGCTACACGCAAAGCGGTTTCGAATTCCTTGACCGTGCTCTTGCGTCGCAGCAGCACTTCCACACGGGCGGCCATTTCGTCGGAGGCGAATGGTTTGGTCAGGTAGTCATCACCGCCGGCACGCAGGCCGCGCACACGCTCGTCGACGTCGGAGAGGGCGCTGATCATCAAGATCGGCGTCGACACGCCGATGGTGCGCAAGGTGGTGACGATGGCCAGGCCATCGAGTTCCGGCAGCATGCGGTCGAGGGTGATCAGATCGTAATCACCGCTCACGGCACGGACCAGGCCTTCGCGGCCGTTGTCCACCCAATCTACGTCCAGTCCATGGCTACTCAGCTCGGCGACGATCTCGCGGGCCGTTACGGCGTCATCCTCGATGGTCAAAATGCGTGTCATAGGATTACCTGGTGAGCGTTCACACTAGAAGTGGGGGCATTTTGCCAAGAAATGATAGTCGGCTTACTAAAAAAATTTTCATGTTGGTAAAACCGACACATCAGACGGGGTGGAGTGCATAACGCCCGCTTGTCAGGGGTGATTCTTGCAGGTTGCAGGGTAGTAAGAAGCTAAAAATATTTAACTTGTTGAAATTAAATAGAAATTATTTGCCGAGTAGCCCGGTAATCATCCTGATCGCGATAAACCTGAGCCTGGCTCGGTCTCCTGTGGGAGGGGGCTTTTGTGGAGTGTCAGCCAGCTCGCGACCAGCAACGCACTGGCCGCTGCGGTCATGATCACCAAGGGGGTCGAGGTGCCATCTGACAACAACCCGGTGACCCAACTGCCCACGGCTGTTAGGAACATCTGGATAAAGAAGAACAACCCCGACGCCGTCCCGGCCATTGCGCCATAAGGCTGCAACACCGACAGCTGGCATGCCGGAATCACCAAGCCTACCGACACCATGATCACCACCATGGGCAGCACAATGGCCAGCCATTCCCCAGGCAACAGTGTGGTTGCCATCGCCAGCATCACACTGCCCACCAGGTTCAAGCCGATGCCGACGCTGATCAACCGGTCGGGTTCGAAACGCTGCACTAATCGCCGAAACAGGTTTGCACCCAGCATGTAGCCGCTGATCGTGGCGGCAAACACCAGCGCATAGGCCGTGGCGGACAGGTGAAAGCCGCGCTGCAGCAGGGCCGACGACTCGCTGATAAACGGAAAATAGGTGCTGTAGACGCAACCGATGGCAAGGGAATAGCGCAGAAAGTAGCGGTCACACAGCAGCTGACTGTAGATCCGCAGCAGATTGCTCGGCGGCGCGGCGGCAACTTCTGCCGGGCGGGTTTCCGGTAGGCGGCGATACACCACCAGGTACAGCGCAGCGCCGATCAACCCCAGCAGCACGAACAGCCCACGCCAGTCGATCCAGGGCAGCATCAGGCTGCCCAGCACCGGTGCGGCCATCGGGGACACGGCCATGGCCATGGAGATCAACCCCAGCAAGCGTGCTTGTTCCTGGCGGTCAAAATAGTCGCGCACGATCACCCGGCCGATCACCGTGGTACAGCAGCCTCCGAGGGCCTGGAACAGGCGGGCGATGATCAGCACGCCGAGGCTGTTGGACAAGGCACAGGCGGTGCTGGCCGCGACATAGAGGAACAGACCAGAGAGCAGTACCGGACGGCGACCGAAACGGTCGGTCAACGGGCCGCTGACCAGCAGGGAAATTGCCGAACCCAGGGTGTACAGCGTAAGGGTCAATTGCAGTTGGGCGTCGCTGCTGTGGAAGTCGTCGGCCATGGCGGGCAGGGCCGGCAGGTGCAGGTCCAGGGTGAGGCGTGGCAAGGCGATCAGGACGGTCAGCAGCACCAGCCAGAAGCCGGTGGAAAGGGGGCGTTGTGCCATGGAAAGCCTCAATCCTATGAGTAGAGCCCGAACTCTAGCGGCTTTGTGGTTTAATTCTGTGAGCCACTTTTGCAGGAATCGACTGGACCACTTATGCGCCAAGGAAAACAACCATCCGCCCTGGACCTGCCGCGTCCCGATGCCTTGGACACCGGCAAGCAGCAGGGCGCCTACGATGCGTTGCGTACCGCGATCCTGAATCGGCAGTTGCCAGCGGGCAGCCGCTTGCCGTCCACCCGCAGCCTGGCCGAGCGCTGGCGGGTGTCCCGTGGCACCCTTGAAGCGGCTTACGAACGCTTGCACAGCGAAGGCTACGTGCAGCGGGTGGCCGGCTCGGGTACTCGGGTGTGCGCGGTGATCCCGGAGCAATTCATTGCGGCCCCGGCGCCCACTAGCATCCCGCGTCGTGCGGTGCAGCCCGATCAGCCCGATACCGCCGTACAAAGCCACGTGCCCTTCGTTGCACGGCGCCCGGACGCCAGTCTGTTCGACT